>JAISPN010000230.1 GCA_031274845.1 Acidobacteriaceae bacterium | reverse complement strand
CTTCTTCGTGCCGGAAATCCGGCGCAGGGACTTCCCTATCAAGCGGTCAAGGACATCGTCTGGGGCGGGCGGGACTGATGTGGCCTGTGGCTCGTCGTGGCTGGGGCGGCCGGCATCCTCGTGCTTGCCGTGCGCGGCCTATGGCGACGCGATATCGCGGCATGGCTGCCGCTCAGTCTGCTGGCGACCACGGCCGTTCCGTTCGCGGCGTTTCTTGCCGGCCATCCGTATCGCATCCGC
This sequence comes from Acidobacteriaceae bacterium, assembly GCA_031274845.1. Lineage (GTDB taxonomy): Bacteria > Acidobacteriota > Vicinamibacteria > Vicinamibacterales > CAVVIG01 > CADEEX01. Next base: position 4,103 of record JAISPN010000230.1, on the reverse strand, counting down.
TACATGGTGCCGGTCATCGCATCGCAGGCGCTTCTGGCTGGTGTCGCCGCCGGTGCCGTCCGCCGCGTGGCTGTGGTTGGCAGCCTCGCGCTGCTGGTGATCCTTGCCGTTGAACTCCGTCCGCTCGCAAGTGACGCGCCGATGGTGCTCGAAGCGCAGTGGGACCGCCCGAACATCGTCGCGCGCGAAGCGGTGTCACAGTGTCTTGCCGAGGGCTATCAGGGTGAGACGGTGATGGCGAGCATGGGATCGCTCGGGCACTACATGCAGAATCTGTCGGCGCACGGACTGTCGATCCGCGATTTCCTGCACGAAGGCAACGGCGCCCTCTGGCGCGCCGCGCTCACCGCGCCGCGTCTCTATGCCGGATGGATGCTGATTGAAGAAAAAGCCGAAGGGGGCGACATGCTCGCCAAAATCGCGCGCGAGAACCCGCACTTTCTGGACGGCTACGCGCGCATCTGCGAAGCGGCGGGCGTCGCGCTCTACCGCCGCCAGCCCGCCGCTTTACTCATTCGGTGACCCGATCACCAGACGGCCAGATCCTAGAAGTGAATATTGAACGTCGTCACGTAGGTCCAGCCGCCGAGGTCGATCTTGCTGCCGGCGAATCCCTGGTCGGCGGGGAGATTGCCGACGGCGTGTTGCCAGCGGACCTCGCCGCCGATCTCGACGGTACCGAGTGGAAATCTGACGCCGCCAAGAATCACCGGGCCGGTGGCCCAGCCGCTCCCGACGTAATTCCCGCTTCCAACGGAGTTGTCGGTGAAGATGAAATCGCCGGTCTCTGAGTACTTATACGAAAAGAAGCCGACGCCGGCGCCGACGTAGGGCTGAAACGGGGCTTGACGGCCGAGTGGCAGGACGCGAAAGGTCGCCGTCAGCGGCGTGATGCGCAACCTCAGGTTTTGCTCAATTTCAGATCCATCCGAGTTGACGAAGTCCAGGTACACACTCGGGACGGTTTTCTGGTAGTAGCCGATGCCAAGGCCCGCGTCGATGAAGTCGTTGATGCCGATGAGATAGTCCGCGCCGAAGGTCAACCCATTGAAGTCCTTGATGTTGAAGGCGAAGAGATCCTGATCGTTGACCAGCACATCGTCGCTGATGCCGTTGGTCACGGCGCGGGAACTGGCGCCCTTGATCGAGAACGTGCCGAATGACAGATTCAAGGATTGCTGCGCGTGTGCCGCCGTTGCAGACAACGCACACAGCACAATCGTGATGGACAGAATGGATGAGACGCGGCGCATGGGGCTCCTCATGATTGAAAGTCGTCGGCGTCCCGTCATGAACGCCGTTCCAGGTAGAGCAGAACCGGTGCCAGCGGTCACGCCTGTGCGCGTGGTGTTCGCGCGCACCCTACGTGTCCAGAAGATCGTACGCCTCCGTTACCGGCCGGCTGCACGAATCACCTCGAGCATGGCCTCGTGCAGCAGGCCGTTGCTGGCCACGACTTCCCCGCTGCGCGAGTTGAACGGCGCGCCGTCAAATAACGTGGCGCGTCCGCCTGCTTCTTGCACGATCAACGTGGCGCCGGCAATATCCCACGGGCTGAGGCCACGTTCCCAGAAGCCGTCCATCCGGCCCGCGGCGACGTAGCACAAATCGATCGCGGCCGATCCGAGACGCCGCACCGCACGCGCCTTGCCGACAAACGATCGGAAGAGGTCAACGATCTCGTCGAGCCGCTGGTGTACGTCGTACGGAAACCCGGTGACGAGCATCGCGTCGATCATGTCGGAGGCTGACGAGACGCGAAGCGGTTGACCGTTCAGGAACGCGCCGCCGCCGCGCTCCGCCGTGAACAGCTCGCGCCGGTTCGGGTCGTACACCGCGGCGACGTGAGAGACGCCGCCCACTTCGAGCGCGACAGAGGAACAGAAGATCGGCAGCCCATGCGCGAAGTTGGTGGTGCCATCGATCGGATCGAACACCCAGCAGGGGCCGTCGGAGAGGCCGCGGTTGCCGCCAAATTCCTCGGCGAGAATGTCGTGATCGGGGAATCGCTCCGCGATGAGGCGGCGGAACATCCGCTCGATGGCGACATCAACCTCGGTGACGAGATCGATGGCGCCTTTCTTGTCGATCCGCACGCTACCGCCGGCGCGCTCCATCATCATGTCGCCGGCGCGCACGACCACTTCCACCGCGGTCGTCAGCCACAACGGGTCCGGTGGAGGCGTCAATGGCGTTCGGCGCCCGGAGCGTCGGAGGCGGCCGTCGCGCGCTTCATCATTGAAATTTCCATCCCCCCATCCGGCAGGCGCTGCAACCGCACGTCGTCCATGAAATTGCGAATCAGGAAGATGCCGCGGCCGCTCCCCTTGAGAAGATTTTCTGGCGCCAAGGGATCGGCGACCTCTTCAGGATCGAAGCCTCGGCCTTCGTCGCGCACGCGGATCGTCATCGCGCGGGGGGCGTCTATCGTGGCGAACTCGACGAACACACGCTTGGCCGTGTCGTGCTGGTTGCCGTGCTTGATGGCGTTGATCACGCACTCGCGGATCGCCACGCTCACCCAGTGTGTTTGATCCTCGTCGAGTCCGATTTCGCGACTGACATGTCCGCCGACGACCTCGACGAACGTAATCATCTCGAAGGTGCTGGTGAACTCAAGCCGGATGCTGAGAGGCTGCATCGGAATCATGGCGCCACCTGAATACCATCCCATCTGTTGGTCGATGTCAAGCTGGCTGTCGTAAGATCGAACGCATGCGCTCACAATCGGTCGCCACGGTCATGCCCGCTCGCCGGATTCACGGCCGGGTGCAGGTCCCCGGCGACAAGTCGATTTCTCACCGGTACGCGCTCTTTGCCGCTCTGTCGGAAGGGCGCTCGACACTGACAAACTACTCCACGGGCGCCGATTGCCACTCAACGCTCGGCTGCCTGCGCGGCCTGGGTACCGGCATCAGCACCTCGGGCACCACAGTCACCGTCTCCGGCCGCGGACTCCACGGCTTCGCGCCGCCGTCCTCGCCGCTTGACTGCGGCAACTCCGGCACGACGATGCGGATGCTGGTGGGGGTGCTGGCGGCACAGCGGTTTTCGTCGGAGTTGATTGGCGATGCGTCGCTCAGCCTCCGGCCGATGCGCCGCATCATCGAACCGGTCTCGTTGATGGGCGCGCGCATCGAGAGCCTCGATGGCCATGCGCCGCTGCTCGTGCACGGCGGCACGCTTCACGCCGCTCACATCACGGGACGCGTCGCGAGCGCGCAGGTCAAGAGCGCGGTCGTGCTTGCGGGCCTTCACACCGAAGGGGTCACCCGCTTCACTGAGCTGGCGCAGACGCGCGATCACACCGAGCGTGGACTCCGCGCCTTCGGCTTTCATGTGGACGTCGACGGCTTGACCGTCTCCATCGCGGGCGGTCAACGTGGCAGCGGTCAGGATCTGCCGGTGCCGGGAGATTTCTCGTCAGCCGCGTTCTGGCTGGTGGCGGCGGCTTCGCTTCCAGGCTCGCGCGTGGTCATCGAACAGGTCGGCCTGAATCCGACGCGCACGGCGCTGCTCGATGTGTTGCAACGGTTCGGCGCGCAGGTGACGGTTGAACAGACCGGCGGACATGCGGGCGAACCGATCGGAACGGTCACCGTGGTGGGCGATCGCACCGGATCTGTGGAAATCGCGCCAGACGAGGTGCCGGCGCTCATCGACGAACTGCCCGCGGTCGCCGCGCTCGCGGCGCACGGCGGCGAAGTGACGGTGCGTGGCGCGGCGGAACTGCGCGTCAAGGAAAGCGACCGCATCACGACGCTCGTCACCGGATTCAGAAATCTCGGCATCGACGCGGACGAGCACGCCGACGGCTTTGTGATCCACGGCGGCGGCGCGCCAACAGGGGGCGTGGCAAACGCGCGCGAGGATCACCGGATGGCGATGGCGTTTGCCGTCGCGGCGCTGGCGGCTCGCACCTCCTCGCGCATCGAAGGGGCCGATTCAGTCGCCATCTCCTACCCGTCGTTTTTCGAGACGCTGGAGCGGCTGGTCGCGTGAAGGCCGACAAGGTGTACCTTGTCGGCTTCATGGGAGCCGGCAAGACGAGTGTGGCGCGAGCGCTGGCGCGACGGCTCGATTGGCGCCTCGTCGACATCGAC
>JAISPN010000200.1 GCA_031274845.1 Acidobacteriaceae bacterium | reverse complement strand
GGTTAGACGTCCAGTTCTTCCGCTTCCTCCGCGCGTTCCATGATGAACCGGAAGCGCGCCGAGGCGTCCTTGCCCATGAGCTCGTTGATGACGCGATCGGTCACGAGTTGATCCGTGACCTCGACGCGCAGCAGTCTGCGCGTCCGCGGATTGAGCGTTGTTTCCCAGAGCACCTTCGGCATCATCTCGCCGAGGCCCTTGAACCTGGTGATGTCCGGCGTGCCGCGAGTGCTCTTCGCCTGTTGTTTCAGGATCGCGTCCTTGTGCCCATCGTCCAGCGCCCAGTAGGTCTCTTTGCCGATGTCGATGCGGTAGAGCGGCGGTTGTGCGAGATAGACCTTGCCGTTGGCAATGAGTTGCGGCAGGTGGCGATAGATGAACGTGAGGAGCAGCGTCGCGATGTGATTGCCGTCGGAATCGGCGTCGGCGAGGATGATGACTTTGCCGTAGCGCAGCTTCGTCAGATCGAAGTTCTGCCCGAGCCCGCACCCGAGCGCCGTCACCAGATCGGACAGCTCTTTGTTCTCGAGCACTTTCGCGAGCGACGCGCTCTCGGTGTTCAGCACCTTGCCGCGCAGCGGCAGAATCGCCTGCCGCGCGCGATCGCGTCCCTGCTTGGCCGATCCACCGGCCGAATCACCTTCGACGACGAAGAGTTCACTGGCGTCGGCGGCGGAATTCGTGCAGTCGCTCAACTTGCCCGGCAGGTTGAGACGTGACGAGGTCGCGCTCTTGCGCGAGACCTCTTGCTGCGCGGCGCGGCTCGCCTCGCGCGCGCGCGCCGCGAGGATGATGCGCGCGACGATCGCTTCAGCGACGCTGATGTTGTGGTTCAGCCAATGTTCGAGCGCCGGACGGACGAGGCCGTCCACGGCAGAGACGAGCTCAGGATTGTTCAGACGATCTTTCGTCTGCCCCTGAAACTGCGGCTCCTGAATGAACACGCTCAGGACGCCGATGAGCCCTTCGCGGATGTCTTCCGCCGTCAGCGTGACGCCCTTCGGCGACAGGTTGTGCGTGTCGATGAAATTGCGGACCGCTTTGCCAATCCCGGCGCGCAGGCCGTTTTCGTGCGTGCCGCCGGAGGCGGTCGGGATGCCGTTGACGTACGAGCGGATGTGCTCGTCGGTCGCTTCCGTCCACTGCAACACGAGATCGAGCCGCAGCCCGTCGTCTTTGCCGAGCGTGAACGGCGTGTCGTTGATCGGCTTCGCGTGCCGTTCGTCGACGATCTTCCGTTGATACGCGAGAAGCCCGTCGGCGTGCTCGAAGACCTGTTTGGTGTTCGACGTCTCGTCGTCGAAGGAGACCTTCACCCCCTTGTGCAGGTAGCTGGCGACCTCGAGACGTTCCCGGATGATGGCGGGGTCGAATTCGATCTTCGGAAAAATCGTGGCGTCGGGATGGAAGTACACCGTCGTGCCCGATCCGCGCGCCGGACCGATCTTCTTGAGGCCGCCGACGGGGATGCCGTGCTTGAACCGCATCTCCCACTGCGCGCCGTCACGCCGGACGGTGGCGACGAGCTCTTTCGACAACGCGTTGACGACGCTGGCGCCGACGCCGTGCAGGCCGCCGGCCGTTTTGTAGTTGCCCTGCTCGAACTTGCCGCCGGCGTGGAGCACCGTGAAGATGACTTCGAGCGCGCTCTTCTTCGTCGCCGGGTGCAGATCCACCGGGATGCCTCGCCCGTCGTCTTCAATCGTGATTGACGAGCCGTCCTCGTGGAGCGTCACCTTGATCGTGGAGGCGTGACCGTTCATCGCCTCGTCGATCGCGTTGTCGAGCACTTCCCAGACCAGGTGATGGAGTCCGGCGCTGCCGACGCCGCCGATATACATGCCGGGCCGTTTTCGGACCGGTTCGAGGCCTTCGAGTACAGTGATGTCTTTTGCGGTGTAGGTGCCGGACGCCATAGCTATAATTCTGACTTTTTAGCTCGGGGGAAGATGCTGCGAACACGGTTCGCGTGCTGTGCAATTGTAGCGGCATTTCAACTTCGTCTTGTTGCCGCGCCCTCGGTCGAAGATGTTCCGCTGACGCCCGCGGTGGTCGCCGTTGCTGCTGAGCACGGCGTCGATCGTCTGCGCGATCGCGCGCGGTTCATCCCCGACGTCGTTCAACGTCTGTACCCGGCGGTCGACGGACGGGTGTTCGATACGAACGCGCTCATCGCGTCCGCCTCCTCTCGCGTGCCGCAAAATTCTTCCAGTAGCGGTCAAGACACGATCGCGGTTCCGTTAGGTCTCGAAGTCTGGAGCCGCGCGATCTTCAAGCGAACGATTCCCGCGGATCGCCTGCTGGCGACGATTCTCGCGGACCCACGCGCGGCGCTTCTGTGCCGCGGGCTTACTGGCATGGACGATGAGACGCTGACGTTTGTCGCGGAGCATCCTGCGCTGCTCACGTTTCTCTACGAGCGCGCCGCGCCGGTCGTCGGTGGATTCGGCGATGTGTTGCGCGTCCATCATGGCGCGCTCGTTCTGCCGGGCGGTGATGCCGCGGCGGCGCTGTGGTCGGCGGTGCTGACCGCGCCGCTTGCCGATGGCGACCGCGCCGCGCGCGTGCTGTTTGGTGAATTCGGTGGCCGCCTTGCGTATCTCGCCGAGACCATCGATAGCGCCGAGCCGCAGGTGGCGCGATTTGCGCTCGGCGCATGGATCGCCGATCCCGCGCGGCGTCTTCAACGATTTCAGAAGGTGGCGGATCTGGTGAAGGCGGGCTATCGCGAATGGAACGCGATGGAGCGTCCGTTCAGCCGGCCGCTTGGCGATCTGGGGCAGTGGCTGTTGCGCATCAACGTCGATGTGAACGGGGCGCCCGTGGGGGTATCGGATCGTCAGTTCTGGTCAGGCGCGCTCGATGTGAGTCTCCCGTCAGGGAGCGTTGATGAAGGTGACGCGCGCATCGATCTGGCGTGGTTGCTCGACGCGACAGTGTCTCGCGACATGTACACCCGGAGCGACCGGCTCGATCAGTTCTCGTTCGGTCAGCGGGTCTTTGCGGCGGTTGCTGGCGATCGTCGCGATGCGGCGATGGAGAGCATTCGCGGCTTCCAGAACCGGCGGGCGCTGCTCCTGGCGCTCGAGCGTCTTGGCAGTCACGATCCCGCGCTCTACAGGGCGGCGGTACAACGCGCCGATGCACTCGATGCCTCTGACGCTGGACAGCGTTTCTGGACCTACGCGCAGTATCAGGGGCTGCTGGCGATCGTCGCGCGGATGGCGCGTGTCGGCACGATCGATTCGACGCACGCTTGTGCGCTCATCGCCTCGGTGACGTCGGTGCCGCTTGGTAACGATGGGTACGACGGCGCGCTTGTCGACTGGTTCACGCGCGAGTTTCCGTTCAAGGCCGAAGGCGATCGCGCGTCGTTGGAGAGCGGCGTGCTCGATGCCCTTGGCGGTCCTTCGGCCGTTGGCGGTGGCCCGCGGGTTGAATGGGAAGGGCAGGCCTACCGGTTCAATCCCGCGGTCGCCGAGCGGCAGCGGCTTGAGATCGTCCGGCGCAAGCAAGGTGGGCACACCATCGATCTCGCCGTGGCGATTGCCCGTGTCGTGCCGCGCGTCGAGAAAGACGCGTTGACGGGCGAGCAGTGGCGCGCCATGGCGGCCGCGCTCAGAGCCATTGCCAGCGACAACGCGAGACAGCTCAAAAATCCGCCCGTCTATCTCATGCCAGCTGGCGTCTCGCCGCCGCACGATCCGGTTGAGGTATTGACTACCGCCGCGGCCGATCTCGAACGTGCCGCGAGAAGCGGAGATCTTCGTCGCGCGACGCGGACGTTTGCGTCGCTTCGCACGCTTGCCGATCTGGTGTTCGGCAACGCGCTCATCTCGCTCGTGTATGCCTCCGAGATTGGCGATCCGGACGGCGCGGCGCTCCTTGCCGGCAACGTGTCGCTTCGCCACGATTTCGGACTCAGCATCCGTGACGGCACGTTGCGCGTGCGTCAGGCGTGGGCGCTCCCGCGTCAGGATTTTCAGCCGGGCGTTCCGTGGCACGTCACCGGCTCGCTGCTCAACCTTGACGTCGCGCTCGCCTCGCTGCAGCTACGGCATCGCACCATGGAGCGTATCCTGACGGTGCCCAAGCTGTCGTCGCTCGACCGTGCCGCGATGTCGGTGAACGTCGTGCTGCTCGATCCGCGCACGCTGTCGAACGACACACGGGACGGCATCGCCGCGGCAATGAACGAAGGGCGCCGCCGGGTCATGGCTGCCGTGTCGCGTCCGCAAGAGATGGCGGCGATTGCCGACGAACTTGGGCTGGATGGCTGGCGGCGTCGCGCGCTCGTCTGGGTGCTCGATCACGATCGGGAGTCCATCGACGAGCAGTTCACGCTGATCGATCTCGTCACGCTCGGCTCCGAAGGACGGCCGCGCCTCGATCTGGACCCGTGGGGCGTGAGCGGTCTACAGACCGAGGGGTGTATTTGCGCGAAAATGCCGACGCCGCGGTCGTGGCGATTGCTCGAAGGGCGATATCAGTTGCCGACGGTGGCGGCTACAATGGGCGACCTCGGGCTGGCGGTGGCTGTCGCGTTGCAGACGCTACGGCTACCGGCGCCGCTCGCGCGAACGGTGCTGGCGGTGAGCATGCAGGATTTCATCGACGAGATGACGCCGTTCGGTAGTGGTGATTACTGGGGCTTGGCGAAAGAGGCGAGGCATCTCTCGCCGGATCGCGTCGAGGACTATGTGGCAAACGCGGCGGCGGTTGATGGACCGTTGATTCCTGAGGATTCGAATTCGTCACGCTAACGACTGACTGACATGCGCGCTTTCCCCCGCCGCGTCGTCTCAATCGCCGTGCTGCTCACGCTGGCAGCCGTGGAAACGCTGTACGCGCAAACGCCAGCGTCAGCCGTCAACGCCGAGTCGCTGCGCCTCGTCTCTCCTGAAGCCAATAGCTACGCCACCGGCACGATGCGGCTCAAGGCGGAAGCGGATGATGCCGCCGCTGTGGAGAACGTCACGTTCTTTGTCGACAGTCAGCAGATCTGTGTGGCGGCCGCCGCGCCGTTCGAGTGCGAGTGGGACGCGGGGAGCGAAGTCGCACCGCATCAGGTCCGCGCCATATTCGGCCTGACCGGAGGCGGACGGCTGGCGAAAACCGTCCGCACGAAGGGGCTGGGGTTTGCCGACAAGGTGAATGTCGACGTCGTGCAGGTGACGGTCACGGTCACCGACGACTCGGGACACTTCGTCGCCGACATTCCACGCGACGCTTTTACGATCTACGAAAACGGCGCGCCGCAAGCGGTCACGTATTTTCAATCAGACGATGTGCCGCTGGAACTGCTCGTGGCGGTCGATATCAGCGGCAGCATGACCGCCTTCATGCCGCAGCTCAAAACAGCCGTGAAGCAGTTCCTGTCGGCGGTGCCGGCCGAGCATCAGGTGACGCTGCTCGGATTCAACGACACGGTGTTTCCGCTCGCGCGCAAGACCACCGATCTGGCGGAGCGTGTCCGCGCGGTCGATCGGCTGATGCCGTGGGGCGCGACCGCGCTCTACGACTCGATTGTGCGCGGCGTCGACATGCTCGGCCGTCAACCGGGGCGCAAGGCGCTCGTCGTGTTCAGCGACGGTGAAGATCAGGGGAGCCATGTGGCGCTCGAAGATGTCGAGCGGCGATTGCAGGCGAGCGACGTGACGCTCTACATCATCGCAGAGGGACGAGGCATCAGTCAGCAGTATCTGAAGAAGACGATGCAGCGGTTGACGACGCCGACAGGGGGCCGCACGTTCACGACCGAGAGCGCGGCGCAACTCGAAGCCACGTTTGCTGAACTGCTCGACGAGCTCTCGCATCAATATCTGCTGGGGTATCCACCAACGAATGCGGCGCGTGACGATTCCTGGCGCGAGATCCGCGTCGACGTGGCCGGGCACAGCGGCGTGCGCGCGCGACAAGGCTACCGCGCCGCGCCCGAATGATGACTTTTAAGTTGACCGTGCGGCAGGCGCTTGGCGCGTGCCTTATGCTCGCGTCGTCGGTGGCGGCGTCCGCGCAATCTTCTCCGCAAGATCTGCCGCGCTTTTCGAGCGCCGTGGATGTCGCTTCGGTGGATGCGAGCGTCTTCGATAGCCGCGGACAAGCGGTCACCGATCTCAAACCCGAGGAATTCACCGTGCGCGTCGATGGCAGCGCGCGTCGCGTCGTCAGCGCGGAGTGGATTCCGCTCGTCACGTCGGATGTCCGGCCGGCGCCGCCGCCTCCACCTGAAGGCTACTCGTCGAACGGCAGCGTGACGGGCGGACGGCTCATTATGATCGTCGTCGATCAGCCGAACATCCGGTTCGGTGGCACAAGCGCGATCCGCAACACCATCAACCAGTTCATCGATCGGCTCGAATCGTCGGATCGCGCGGCGGTGATCGGCATCGGCCCTGGATCGCCCGCGACATCGTTTACCGCGGATAAGGCGCGACTAAAGCAGGCCGTCGAGCGGATGACCGGGCAATACGTCGCGCCGATTGGTCAGATGTATTCGATCAGCGTGTCGGAGGCGGCGGACATTCGCGACCATGTGGTCGGCACGCTCGACGCGGTGGTCAATCGCGAGTGCGCGAGTTCGCTGGGGCTTGCCGCGAGCGCGCTGACGTTTGATATCTGCGCGAGTGAGATCGAGCGTCAGGCGCGGGAGATGGCGCTCGACACCGCGCGTACCGGCCAGGAGACGCTGACGGTGCTTCGCAATCTGCTGACGGCGGTCAAGGCGATTGACGCGCCGAAGACGTTGGTGTTCGTGTCGGAAGGGTTTATCGCCGACAACCAGCAAGCCACCGTGAACGAACTTGGCGCGCTGGCTGGCGCGGCGCGGACCACGATTTACGCTCTGAAGCTGGACGATCTCCTGAACGCGGCGGCGGCCGAGGCGCGCGCTCCGCTCAGCCGCATGGCCGATCGCGCGGTGCGTTCGGAAGGGCTCGATCTGCTGGCCGCGTCGTCGCGTGGTGCGTCGATCAACGTGATGGGGAGCGGCAGCAATGCGTTCGAGCGCATCGCCAGCGAGTTGACCGGCTACTACCTGCTGGCCGTCGAATCCGCCGACAGCGATCGCGACGGGCGGGCGCATC
>JAISPN010000194.1 GCA_031274845.1 Acidobacteriaceae bacterium | reverse complement strand
TATGCACGGCCCGGCGACGACGGGCAGGCGGTTCAGCATCCCCCCAAATGACCAGACGACCAGATGCCCAGACGACCAGATGACGAGATTCCGGGGCCGGTATACTTTTAGCCGTCATGCGGACGTTACGAGTCGTTTTTGCCATGGTCCTCATGGCCGCGCTCACGGCGAGTCTGTCGCGCGCGGACGCGCTCAGTGACGATGTCACGGCCAAACGCGCGCGGCTTGTGGCGAAACTCGGCCGCGATACCTTGTTCATTGCGCACAGCGCGCCCAGCCGCGTCTACTCGCTCGACGTCAACTACGAATACCACCAGGACAGCAACCTCTACTACCTCACCGGCATCGCGCAGGAAGAGACGATTCTGGTGCTGATGCCCGGCAACACGACACGGCGCGAGATCCTGTTCATGCGCGACCGCGACGCGTCACGCGAACACTGGGACGGCACGCTGCTGAGCCCAGAGGAAGCGACGGCGCGAAGCGGCGTCACCACCGTGCTGCGCGCGTCACAGTTCGACGACTTCATCGCGGCGATGCTGACCGGCCGCCGGTTCGGCCCTATCGACGAGGGAGAGGCGCGCGCCTTCTTCACCGCGCTCGCAAACGGCAACGCGCGTGTCTCGCTGCTGCTCTCACCCGGCAGAGTGTCGGACCCGATGACGCCGGAACAGACCTTCGCCAGAACCTTGCGCGATCGCTATGCCGGCTTTCAGGTGACCGACGCCACGCCGCACTTGGTTGCCATGCGTCTGGTGAAAACGCCGTACGAGCAAACGCTGCTCGTGCGCGCGGCGGAGATTTCCGCCGCCGCGCAGATTGCCGGCATGCTCGCCGCACATCCGGCGGCGTACGAGTACGAGGTCAAGGCGGCAATCGAAGCGGCGTCCCGGAGCCGCGGCGCGATCTCGTGGGCGTACCCCTCCATCGTCGGCAGCGGACCAAACACCACGATCCTGCACTACCCCGACAGCCGGCGGCAGATGCAATCGGGCGATCTCCTGCTGACCGACGCCGCGTGCAACTACGACTACATGACGTCCGACATCACGCGGACCTATCCGGTCAACGGCCACTTCACCGTCGCGCAAAAAGCGATCTACGACATCGTTCTGGCGGCGCAAGACGAGGCGTTCAAGGCGGCGACCGCCGGCAGCTCGCTGCAGCAGATTCACGACAAGGCGTCGAATGTGATTCGCAACGGCCTCTTCGCGCTGGGACTCATCACCGACCCGAAGAGCGATCAGTACCGCATGTGGTTTACGCACGGCACGTCGCACTACATCGGCCTCGACGTCCACGATGTCGGCGCCAACACGGTGAAGCTCGAACCGGGCATGGCGTTTACGATCGAGCCGGGCCTCTACATCCGTCAAAGCGCGCTCGACACGCTGCCGCGCACGCCGGAAAACCTCGCGCTCATCGAGAAGATTCAACCGGCCGTGACGAAGTACGCCGGAATCGGCATCCGCATCGAAGATTCGATTCTGCTCGACACCACCGGCCCACGGCGCCTCTCCGCGGCGGTGCCACGGACCATTCCCGAAATTGAAGCCCTGATGCAACAACGCACGGTTCCCTCCACGACGGCGCCCCGCTAATGCGCGCGCTCAGACGTACACCCACACGCGCCGTTCTTCTCGCGCTCGTCATGCTGGCGATCTCTTTTCGCGCGGACGCGGCTCCAGCCAACTTCATCTGGAAAGCGACCAACGCGTCCGGCAAGGTCATCTACCTCGCCGGCTCCATCCACCTGCTCAGTCCCGATTTCTATCCGCTCGCCGCGCCGTTCGAGCAAGCGTTCGACAGTTCGGACACGCTCGTCGAAGAACTCGACATGGGCGAGATGCTGTCGCCAGACGCGCAGATGATGATGGTGATGCGCGGGATGTTGCCGGCCGGACAGACGCTCGACAAGGTGGTCTCCGCAAAAACGCTGGCGCTCGTCAAAGGCGCGGTCGACGAACTCGGCATTCCGCTCCTGCCGCTCACGCAGTTCAAGCCGTGGATGCTTGCCATTACGCTACAGAGCATCGAATGGGAGAAGGCGGGCTTCGACGCCAACCTCGGCCTCGACAAGCACTTCTACGACAAAGCCGTCGCCACCGGGAAACGCGTGCAGGGGCTCGAAACGCTTGACTATCAGATCTCCCGATTCGACGGCATGACGCCTGACGCGCAAGATCGCCTGCTGGCGGAAACCGTCACGGAGCTGGCCTCCACGCAAGAGATGCTGACAAACGTCGCCGACGCGTGGAAAAGCGGGAACACCGCCAGACTCGAACAACTGGTGCTCGACGATCTCAAGTCGGAGCCAGAACTGTACGAACGGCTGCTCGCCGATCGCAACGCCAACTGGCTGCCGAAGATCGAAGCGCTCTTCGCCGCTCCCCGCCCCTCGCTCATCGTCGTTGGCGCGGCGCACCTCATCGGCCCCGACGGATTGCTGCAGGCGCTCAGGAACAAGGGCTACACCATCACGCCGCTCTAAGCGCATGTCCACTCACTTGAACGGGGTCTCCGTGATCGTCGCCGGCGCCGGCCTTGCCGGCCTCGCGGCGGCGCGCGAGCTTGCCGCCAACGGCGCCCGCGTCACCGTGGTTGAAGCGCGCGACCGCGTCGGTGGCCGCGTGTACACGCTCGCCGACGGCTTCATCGAGGGACAGCACGCCGAAGCGGGCGGCGATCTCATCGACGAGGATCACACCGCGTTGATTCACCTGACGGAAGAACTCGGTCTTCCGCTGGCGCGCATCCTCAGAAAAGGATTTGGCTACGCGCGTCTCGCCGCGAACGGCAAGGTCCGGATTCAGCGTCCCTCCTCCGCGCGTGGATGGACGCGCCTCTCCGCTGCGCTCGAACCACACATCCGCGCGTATCGGATCGGCGAACGGCGGTGGGATACGCCAGTTGCCGCGGACCTCGCGTCCCGCTCCGTCGCCGAATGGCTCGATGCGATGCAAGCCGACGAGGAACTGCGCGCGACGGCGAAGGGCTTGCGTGGATTCTTTCTCGCCGACCCCGACGAGTTGTCGCTCCTCGCGCTCGTCGATCAGTTTTCGGGTGAAGAGACCTCGTGGCCGAGCAAGATGTACCGCGTCGAAGGGGGCAATCAACGCCTCGCCGCGGCGATGGCCGCCGCGCTTGGCGACCGCGTGAAGCTCGGGACGGAAATCGTCGCCGTCTCGCAGCGCGGCCGCCGCGTCCGCGCGAGCCTCAAGAGCGGACGGCTGACGGCGGATCTGCTCGCGGACTACATGATCTTCGCAATTCCCGCGACGCTGCTGCGGCGGATTCCCATCACGCCCGCGCTGCCGGTCCACCAGCATCAGGCCATCGCGAAACTCGCCTACGGACGCGCGACGAAAACGCTCGTGCAGTTCGCCGAGCGCTTCTGGCGCAGCGCGACGCGCCCGCGTGCGTTTGGATCGCCGCTACCGGCCGGCGCCGTCTGGGACGCCAACGAAGAACAGCGCGGCCGTCCGGGTATCCTCTCGCTGCTCGCCGGCGGCAGCGCCAGCGACGCGACGGCGGCCATCGTCGAACGTGACGGCGTCGAAGCGCTCGCCCGTTCGCTCGAATGGCTTGGCGTGAAAGACACCACGCTGGTGGGATCACGGCAGCACCGATGGGAAGCCGACACCTGGTCGCGAGGAGGATACGCGGTCTTCGATCACACCTTCGATCCGGCGCTCCGCGGCTGGCTCGCGCAACCGTTCGGCAAACTGTTTTTTGCCGGCGAGCACACGAGCCTCAAGTATCAGGGCTACATGAACGGCGCGGTGGAAAGCGGTCAGCGCGCCGCCGCGGAAGTGATAGCCACGCACCGCATGGCCGCGCGGGGACGTCCGCTCCACACGGCGCTCTGAAACATCACGCGCTCGCCCGCCTTCGCGTCCCTATGGGAGCGCCTGTTCGAGTTGAGTCACCAGCCGGTCCAGTTGATCGACAACGGCGCGAACCGTTTCCGGACGGCCGAGATCGACACCGGCCCGCTTCAGCAATGTCATCGGATGATCGCCGCCGCCTGATTTGAGTAGCGTCAGATAGCGATCGATCGCCGCCGCGCGATCCGCGTCCGATCCTTCGCGTAACTGCCGCATCAACTCGGCGCTCGACGCAAAGCAGGTCGCGTACTGATACACGTAGTACGGCGTGCTGTAGAAATGCGAGATGCGCGTCCACGTCAGCCGCGCGCGTTCGTCGTAATCGAGCGCGTCGCCGTGGTAGGCCTTGAGCAGATCGAGGTAGATCGTGTTCAACACCTCCGCCGTCACCGGCTTCCCCTGCTCGACAAGACGATGCGCCTGTAGTTCGAAATCGGCAAACATCACCTGCGTGTAGAACGTGTTGACGATGCCGTCGATGGCGTGTTGCAGGAGAACGATCCGCTCCTGTTCGTCGGTGGTGCGTTCGAGCATGTAGTCGAGAAACAGCGCTTCGCTGAGCGTCGACGGCACTTCGGCGACGAAGATCGTGTAGCCCGCGTAGATGAACGGCTGATGGCGGTGCGCGAGCAGCGTGTGCATCGAGTGACCGAGTTCGTGCGCCAGCGTGAACACCGCGTCCAGCGTGTCGTTGTAGTTCATCAGCATGTACGGCTGACTGCCATACACGGGCGCTGAATAGGCGCCGCTGCGCTTGCCCAGGTTTTCGTAGACGTCGATCGTGCGGCTGTGCAGCAGCGTCCGCATCTCGCGCTGGTAATCAGCCCCGAGCGGCGCCACCGACTCCGGCAGCCATTCGAGGATCTCCCCGTAGGGATACGTCCGATCGAACTCGACGAGCGGGATGCTGCGATCGTACAGGTGATAGCGATCGAGCCCGAGCACCCGCTTTCGCACACGATGGTACCGGCGCAGCGGATCGGTCCCGGCCTTGGTCTGCGCGATGAGATTCTCGACCACGCTCGTCGGGATGTTGTTGCCGTGCAGCGCCGCATCGAGCGTCGAGCGGTAGCCACGCGCCTGCGCGTGGAACCAGTCACGTTGCAGCACGGCGTTGTAGATCGAGGCATACGTGTTGACGGTCGCTTCAAACGACTGATGGAACATGTGAAACGCTTCGGCGCGATCGGCCTGATTGCGGTTCGTGGCCATGAGCGCCTGGTATTGCCCGTAGGTGAGCGTCACCTCCGCGCCGCTCGGCAGCACGACGCGTGGAGGCTTCATGTCGGCCGTCGAGAGCGCGGCGTACTCGTCGCCGGGCGACGCGGAAAACCGGCTCGAAAACGACAGCAGCCGCTCCCCTTTTTCGTCGAGGACATGTTCCTGCTGACGATAGAGATCTTCGAGCGCAAACCGGTAGACGGCCAGCGCGCTCGTCGCCGCCATCCACTGCCGGACCGTGTCGAGCGGCACCTGCAGCAGTTCCGGATCGAACCACGCGGATGCCTGCGCATGTTTGGCGAAGAGGATCTCGACCTGCTGCCGTCGCGCGTTCGCCTGATTGTCACGCTGATCCTGATCGTAGAAGAGCGACGCGAAGTACCAGACCTTGTATTCCGCCTGCCCGATCCGGTCGCGCAAGGTGAGCGCCGCCAGCAGCGCGTCCGCGCCGTTCGCCAGCGTCCCCTGCAGCGACGCCAACACCGCGATGTCCGCGTCGAGACGCTGATACGCCGCTTCCCACGCCGTCCAGTCGGGATAGATCTTCGTCAGATCCCACGTATACCGCGCGTCAATCTGGTCGCGTTCGCCGAGCGCAGGCGCCGTCGCGCTGCCGGCAGGTGCAGGAGTCGTCGTGGCCAATCGGAACAAAGTCATCCGGCGATCATACCGTTACGCGCTCCGCCTCTTCTGAGGCGCGCGCCTCATGTCGAAACAGCGATTGTCTATAATGTATTTCTAGACACGAGGTCGTCATGGCATTGAGCATCAAAACAGCGGAGGCCGATCGACTAGCTCGAGAACTCTCCCGCATGACCGGCGAGAACATGACCGACGCCATCACCCGCGCGATGCGCGAGCGGGTCGATCGCCTGCACGCCGAACGGGAAGCGCACGGCGGCTACGCCGCTCGCGTTCGCGCGTTCGTGCGACACAGCGCAGCCCTGTTCGACAGGCGGCCTGTGACCCAAGACGAATGGGATGAGGCGGCCGGCGATCTCCCGGTACCGATCGGTCGTGGCCGATGATCGTCGTGGACAGTTCGGCCGTCATCGCCGTTCTGTTCGATGAGCCGGAAGCGCCCGCGTGCATCGCGGCGCTGAACGCCGCACGGACGCGGCTGATGTCTGCCGCGAACTACGTGGAAACCGGAACGGTCCTCGCCGACCGCCTGCACAAAGGCCCGCGAACGAAAGCACAGGACGTCCTCGACGATTTTCTTGCCGTGCTGCACATCGACATCGCGCCGGTTGAGCATGAGACCGCGCGGAGGGCGCTTGCCGCGCGACTCACCTTCGGTCAAGGCTTCGGCACACGCGGCGGGCTAAATTTCGGCGATTGCTTCGCCTATGCGCTCGCCACGCAACATGCCGCGCCGCTCCTGTATGTCGGCAACGATTTCGCACGAACTGACATCACCTCCGCCCTACAAGGCACCAAGAAGAGAACGATTCGGCGGTGAGCCGAATGGATAATGAATATCCAGATGTTGAGGGTACTCGCGCTCGTTCAAAAGGCACAGGGAATCAGTCCGGGACAGCGCTTCCGCCTTGAGCAGTGGGCACCTCATCTTCAACATCGTCACGGCATAGAGCTCGACTTCCACGCATTCGAGTCGGCAGCGCTCACGCGGGTTCTCTACGCTCATGGGCGGGTTGCAACCAAGGCGGCGCTCATCGTCAAGGATTTCGTTCGACGCGCGAACATCCTGTCGCTCGCACGAAACTACGACGCCGTCGTCATGCACCGAGAGACGTCGATGCTGGGCCCGGCAGTCTACGAGCGTCTCCTCGCGTGGGCAGGCATTCCCTTCGTGCTCGATTTCGACGACGCCATCTGGATGCCTAGCGAGGGTGTGTCGGCAAACGGCGTCTTCTCGAAATTGCGTTTCCCTTCAAAGACAATGACGATCACAACGCTTGCCTCGTGTGTGACCGTCGGCAATGAGTATCTCGCCCGTTGGGCGAAGCAGCTCAACGGCAACGTACATATCGTGCCGACAACAATCAACCTCTCGATGTACGAGGTCCAGCCCGAATCGCCCGAACGTGACATTTTCACCATCGGTTGGATGGGCAGTCACTCGACGCTGCGTCACCTCGAAGAAGTCCGGCACGCAATCGAGCGTTTTGGCGCCACGCGCCGCGTGAAGATGGTTGTCGTCTGCGATGTCCCCCAGACGAAGCCGTTCGCACACGTGGAAACGGAGTTTGTGAAGTGGAGCGGAGACCGTGAGGCGAAAGACATCGGCGGCATGGATGTCGGCATCATGCCCCTTCCCGACGAACCGTTCACACGCGGCAAGTGCGGGTGCAAAGCGCTTCAATACATGGCCGCGGGCAGACCCGCGATTGTGTCGCCCGTCGGGGTCAATATGGATATCGTCCAGCACGGGAAAAATGGCCTTCTCGCAAGTTCCGATGATGAATGGGTGAACGCGTTCGAGACGCTGGCCTCATCGCGCGAGTTGCGACGTCAACTCGCCAACGCCGGACGCAAAACAGTAGAAGACCGTTTTACCGCGGAGGCGGCGGCTCAAAAATTCGCACAGGCCCTTCGAAGTATCGTGCCTCCTGCCATCAACGCGCACTTGGACCATCACCAAGAGTGATCTCGCATCAGGCCACAAGGACGAATGCGCGCTGATATGTGTGGCACGCGCGGGGGATGCGCTTGCTGCCTATGACCTCGCATACTCAGTCAGCGGACCCGCAATAGGCGGCAAAGCGAGTCAGGAAGTCGAGGAGTTCAGTCTGGGACGCGTCCTTCGACAAGAGCCTGGCGATTTCTTCCGGTGTTTTCTTCATCAACGGCACGCGCAGAAACATCGCTTCATTGAATCGCGTGCTGACGGTGCCGAGCACCAGCCGCAGTTGGCCTAGCATGTCATCGCCTCGATGGGAGGCATGCGCAAGCACGATCGGTGTGTCGATTAGTGCATCGCACGAGAGGAGCCAGTCGATCGCGTTCTTCAATCCACCAGGGATGGCGCGGATGTATTCAGGGCTGGCCACGATGAGGCCGTCCGCGTCCGCGATCGCGTTGGCAAGCTCGGCGACGGAATCTGGCGGCGACGGCAATTCCCGATCAGGGGAAAAGATCGGCAATTCACCAACTCGATCAAACACAGTGATCGTATGCGCGGGAGTCGCGGCTGATTGCAGCGCGCGGAGCAGCGCCGTCGTGGTCGAGGCGCGCCGCGCACTTCCGGAGATGGCGAGAAACGTCATGGCTGCGACTCGCGAGCGTAGGCCAATTCGCTGACCGTTCGTGAGCCGCGCTTGACTTGGAGAAGCTCAGCGCGTCGTGACGATTACACCGCGTCGCCTGGTGTGTGCTGCACGGGTTTGCCGCACTGATTGCAGAACGGGAAGAACGCGAAATTGCGTCCGCCGCATCCGCAGGTTTCAAACAGCCTCAGACCGCAGTGAATGCAGAACGACACGCGGTCGCCGCCGAGATTCCATGGTTTGTCGCACGAAGGACAGAGCTTCTTCTGATACGCGTTAATGGCTTTCTCGTAGACGATGGACTGCGCGCGCTGACTCTGGCTCTGCTGCATCTCGACGCGCTTCCGTTCGGCATACTGCTGAAACGCCCGCAGCAGATAGATCCCCGCAAAGACCGTCAACGCGATGCCCACGAGCACGCGCACGTAGCCACCGAAATTTGGCAGATACGGTACCAGCTCGATGAAGAACGCACTGAGCGCAAAGAGTCCGAATCCGTACACAAAAGGCCAGTACCGGCTGTTGCGCTTGCGGATGATGAGCCAGACAGCCGCCAGCAGAATCGGCAGGGTGAAGGCGAGACGCCAGCCGAACACGACCAGTTGGTAATGGCGCGACGCCACCTGATACCGGGCCTCCGCCTCGGTATTGAGCTGCCCCATCTGCTCGCGCACGGCAGCCGCGCGTGTTTCGAGCACGCGCTGCTGATCCTCTAATTCGTTCTGCTGGCGCTGCCAGTCGACGACCGTCGCCTGCAGGGTGTCGAGATCGCGCGTGCGCGCCTGCAACTCAGAATCGTTGCGGCTGTCACCCGTCGCGGCGCGCGTGCTCAACCAGTTCCGCAGCGCCCCCTGCGCCTGACGGTAGTCGGTCTCCGCGCGCTCCAACCCAACGTCGATGGTTCCGGCCTTATCACCGAGCGCACGACGTTCCTGTTCGAGCGCCTTGCTCTGCGCGTCAAGCGGAGCGAACGTTGCGGTGTCGATGAACTGCTTGAACTCCGGAGGGCCGCCCTTGGGCGCGAAACTCAGATCGCGAATGACGAGGCTGCCGAGCATGTTCAGAAACACGGCAAACGCCACCGCAATCACCCACGAGGCGATCTGCAGTAAACGCGCGGGACGGGAATACGCCTGGCTGGTGGTCATGATGTCCAATTGAAGATCCGGGTTATGTCTCAGGCAACGATTCGTGATCCGACGTGTAGCGGCGCAGCGACGGTGTCGCCGAGGCGATCCAGAGCGTGGCGAGCAGGCATCCGATGCCGCCGCTCACCACTGAGAACGGCGCGCCATACACCTGCGCGACGCCGCCCGCTTCGAGTTCGCCAAGCTGCGGGCCTCCCTGGAAGAACACCATGTTGATACCCGTCATGCGGCCGCGCAAGCGATCGGGCGTCATTAAATTTCTGATGATGTTCCTGAGCACGGTGCTCACCGTGTCTGTCGCGCCGACGCACACGAGACACGCGAACGCGAGCCAGAACGATCGGGACAGACCAAAGACGATCGTCGCGAGGCCATGTCCAAGCACCGCCCAGACGATACTCACGCCGCGACGCCGGATGTGACGCACGAGCGGCGCGAGCGCCACGCTGGTCGCGAACGCGCCGATCGCGGGCGCGGCAAACAGCCATCCGTAACCGGTCGCACCAACCTTCAGGATGTCTTGCGCGAAGATTGGCAACAGCGCCGTTGCCGACGCGAAAAACGTCGCGAAGAAATCGAGCAGCATCGTCGACCGGATGAGCGGCGAGTGGAAGACGAATCGCACCCCTTCCATCGCGGCGGCCAGCGAGACTTCGTTTGGCGCCTCGTCGTCCGAGGGCGCAGGCGCCGGAATGTCGCGCATGAGCGTCAACGCCACGATGACAAACCCGAACGACAACGCATTCAGGAAATACGCGGGCGCCACGCCTCCCGCGGCGATGACGAATCCGGCGAGTGCCGGGCCCGCGACCGATGCGGTCTGAAACGCAATCATGTTGAGCGTGATTGCGTTCGCAAGGTGCGTGCGGCCGACGAGCATCGGAAGAAACGCCTGACGCGCCGGCAAGTCGAAGGCGCTGACCGCCGCGCCAAACGCGCCGAGCGCGTAGATCGGCCACAGCCGCGTGGACCCGGTATGGGCCAATAGCGTGAGGCCGATGGCGACGAGCGCGGCGGCGGTTTGCGTAAAAAACAGCACGCGCCGCCTGTCGAGCGCATCGGCGACGACGCCACTGACCATCGAGAAGAGCACCACCGGCACGACGCGCGTCAGGCCGACAGCGCCAAGCGCGATCGCCTTGTGGTCCTCAGACACCAGCAGCGACACGTGCCAGAGGAGCGCGGCACTCTGCATGGTCGATCCGGTAAACGACAGAATCAGACCAATCCACAGCAGCCGGAAGTTCCGGTGCTGCAGCGAGACGACGGAGGGAGGCCAGGTCGCCGTGGTGTTATTTCACGCCGAGGAGTTCGACGTCGAACACCAGCGTCGCATTCGGCGGGATGACGCCGCCAGCGCCTTGCGCGCCGTAGCCGAGCGCGGGTGGAATGACGAGCGTCCGCTGACCGCCGACCTTCATGCCGGCCACGCCCAGATCCCATCCCGGAATCACCATGCCCGAGCCGAGCGGAAAGTCGAACGGTTCGTTCCGGTCGCGCGAGCTATCGAACTTGGCGCCTTTGTGATCCGGCTTGCTGGCGTCGTACAGCCAGCCGGTGTAGTGCACGGTGACCATCTTGCCGCTCGCCGCCTCGGCCCCCTCGCCCACCTTCGTGTCGTTCTTCTGCAGTTCGGTAATGTTGCTCATGCCGGTGGACTCCGCGCTCGTGGCGCCAGGCGCCGAAGAGGTCGAGGTGGACGAATCGCTGCCGCACGCGCTTGCAAGCGCGGCCGCGAGAATCATGACGCTCAAAAAGGATGTCTTCATACAGGGTATCGATTGTACAGAATCATTCGCCAAACGCCGCCTTCGTCGTCGATCGTTCGAGCAGCAGGCGCGCCAGAATCATCCCGGCGCCAAGCGCCATCGCGACAACCGCGGCCACCGCGCGCGTCGACGTCAGCCGCAGGCCTTCGAACAGCAGGATGAGGCCCAGCGTGATGTCGACGCCGATCGTCACCGGCGCGCTGCGCCGGCGTTCGACGTCAAACGACGCGCGATTCCAGCGCTCCGTAAACAGCAGGTGGCCGCGAAATACGCCCGCCACGGTTGCCGCGATGCCCGCCACGAAAAATAGCGGCTCGGCCTCGCCGCCGATCCACTCCTTGATGAACCACATCGCGATGACGCCGACCATGTACATGCCAATCGTCACCAGTTGATGCGTGCGCCACCAGGTCGACACGCCGCGCGGCGCGGATGGACGCGATAGGGCGGCGTGCGTCTCCGGCGAGGACGACAGCGCCTCGACGAGCTCCCGCGCGCTCATCGCGCGGCGATGCGGATCTTTTTGCAAGGCCTGCCCGATCACCGCGGCGATGTCAGCGGGGATCTCCGGACGCCGCGATTCCACAGGTTCCGGCGAGACGTCGAGGATCCGCGCCGTCTGCACGAGCGGATGGCTCGCCTCGAACGGATGGTGCCCGGTCGCATATTCGTAGAGCACGATGCCCAGGGCGAACAGATCGGTCCGCGCATCGATCGGTCCACCTGTCAGTTGCTCGGGCGCCATGTAGCCGGGCGTACCAATAAACGCGCCCGGCAGCGTCATCCGCGTCAGCGGCGCCGCGTCCACGTCAGCCTCAGTGAGCGCAAGACCGAAGTCGAGCACCTTCAGCGCACCGCTCGTCGTGCGCATGATGTTTTCAGGCTTGAGATCCCGATGCGTAATCCCGTGATCGTGCGCGCTCGCCATCGCCGCGGCCAGTTCCAGTGCTGTCGCGCGTAGCGTACGCATGTCGGGCACGCCAGCCTCGATCTCGTCGCGCAGCGTACGCCCCTCGATATATTCCGTGACGATGAAGACCGCCTCGCCAAGCTCTTCGAGCGCGTAGACGGTGCAGATGCCAGGATGCGTCAGCGCCGCCGCCGCGCGCGCCTCTCGGCGGAGCCGCTCGCGCTGCGCCGCGCTCGTCGTCATCGTGGCTGGAAGCGTCTTGATGGCGACCTTCCGTCCGAGACGCTGATCGATGGCGAGATACACGCACCCCATGCCACCGCGCGCGATCTCTCGCTCGATGACATACGTGCCAAGCGTCGTACCTGGCAGATACGTGGCTGGCCCGTCCGCCAGCGCCTGCACCGGATTGGCCAGAGGCGCGCGCATGAAGTCGCCCGCGCGTGCATGGTGCGCGAGCAACGCCCGCACTTCGGCCACGACCTGCGGCGATTCCCGCGACGGCGCCTCCAACCCACTCAACGCGGCTGGCTCATCGGCGTCGAGCGCCTGCTCGAAGAGATCGCGCGCGCGTCTGTACTCGTCGGCCGTCATCACACGGTCTCGCTCAGTTCCCGGAGCAACCACGCACGCGCCATCGCCCAGCGGCGCTTCAGCGTCGCTGGCGAGATGCCGATCGCCAGAGCCGCCTCCTCGACGCTCATCCCCATGAAATATCTGAGCTCGACAATCCGCGCCTGCTCTTGGTCGAGCGCTTCAAGCCGCGTCAGCGCCTCGTCCAGCGCCGGCAGCATCGCCTCCTCGTCGCTGGCGCGCACCAACGATTCGGTGAGCGAGACCCGATCGAGGCCGGCCCAACGCTTCTGCGCGCCACGCGCACGAGCCCGGTCGACGAGAATCTGACGCATCGAACGGGCGGCAACGCCGATGAAGTGCTGGCGATCGTTCCAGCGCACATCGGCGGCCGCCAGACGCAGATACGCTTCGTGGACGAGCGCGGTCGCCTGAATCGTCTGTCCTGGCCGCTCGCGGCGCATGTACGCGGCCGCGAGACGCCGGAGTTCATCGTAGACGGCCGTCAACTGTTCCGGCGGCGTAAGCACTCCAACCTCTCACGCCCCATCCACAAACTGGTGTGGCTGCAACGCGAGCACCGGATAGGCGCGGCGAAGCGCATCCACGCGGGTCGCGTACTCGGCCTTCGGAAACATGCCGGCGATCATACGGCTTCGCAGCACGCGGATCTCGTATTTGTACAGCTCGCGCACATACTCGCGCACGAGTGATGGCGGCGTGTGCGGCAACGGATTGACACCGTGCCGCGCGAGGTCGAGAAGGACGCTCGGTTTATAGCGATACATCGGCGGATGCCGACGTCACGAATACAGTGTCCGCGCGACGGCATCAAACGTCGCGTTGATCTTCAGCACGTGACGCGGACGCGCCAGCGCGTCGGCAAGCGGCGCCGGCGTCTCGATGGCGCGGCCAAGAATCGGCTCGACGATTTCCCCGAACTTGGCCGGGTGCGCGGTCGCGAGGAAGATTCCAACGCGGCCAGCCCCCTCGCTCTGCCGCAGATACTGCCGCAAGCCCGCGTAGCCGATCGCGCTGTGCGGATCAAGCAGATAGCCACGCTCGTCGAACACCTGCCGAATTGTCGCGCGCACGTCGTCTTCGCTGTGACGGCTGCCGACGATATCGCCGCGCATCGCGTCACGATCGTGGTGGTACAGCCAGAGCATCCGCTCGAAGTTGCTCGGGTTACCGACATCCATCGCGTTTGCAATCGTCTGCACTGAAGGACGCGGCGTGAACTGGCCGCTGTCGAGGTACTCAGGCACGACGTCGTTGGCGTTGGTGGCCGCGATGAACTTCGTAATCGGCAGCCCGGCACGCTTGGCAAAAAGTCCCGCCGTCAGGTTGCCGAAGTTACCGCTCGGCGTGCAGATGACGATGTCAGGAACAGAGGCGGTATGCCGCATCACCTCGGCGACGGCGTGAAAGTAATAGACCATCTGCGGCAGCAGACGCCCCATATTCACCGAGTTGGCCGAGGTCAACCGCACGCGCTGGCGGAGATCGTGATTCGCGAACGCATCCTTCGTCAGACGATGGCAATCGTCGAAGCTGCCGGCCACGGCGTACGCGCGCACGTTCCCGTTCTCCGAGTTGAACATCGTCAACTGCGCTTCCTGCGTCGGGCTGACACGTCCTTCGGGATAGAGGACGACCACGCGCGTGTGCGGCACGCCGTGGAAGGCGTGCGCGACGGCGCTGCCGGTATCGCCAGAAGTCGCCGCCAACACCGTGAGCGGTTGTTCGCCGCTATCAAGCGACGCCAGTAGCCGCGCCATCGTTCGCGCGCCGACGTCCTTGAACGCCAGCGTGGGACCGTGGAACAGTTCGAGCGCGAAGATGCCCGGCTCCACTTCAACCAGTGGAATCGGAAAGTTGAGCGCGGCGGCAACGACCGCTTCACACGTGGTTGCGTCGAGCTCCGGACGTGTGTAGGGACGGAGCGCGCGATAGGCAATCTCGGTCAGCGTCCGGTTGCCAAGACGCGCGAGCTCCCCCGCTTGCCACGGTTCGATCTGCTCGGGCACATACAGCCCGCCATCGGGCGCGAGCCCTTCG
>JAISPN010000175.1 GCA_031274845.1 Acidobacteriaceae bacterium | reverse complement strand
CTGATTCTCGTCGACGTCGTCGTGCGCGATCGCAGCGGCGCGATTGTTCGCGGCCTGACGCGGGACGATTTCGAACTGATCGAGGATGGCGCCCCGCAACAGATCGAGTCGTTTGCGGTCGAGGACATCACGTCAACCGCGACGCCCATCACGCAGCCAGCCGCGTTGCTGAACGCGTCAGGCGCGAGCGCGGCCGCACCGATAATCGTGACCGCTCCTGACACGCCGGCTGCCATCGATCTCCCCACGCAACCGCTCACGTCGGAGGACGTCGCCGGCCATCGTCTGCTGACGCTCGTCTTCGATACGAGCTCGATGCAGCCCGACGATGTGCAAAAGGCGATAGATAGCGCAATGACGTGGGTGGACGAGCAGATGTCGCCCGCGGATCTCGTGGCCGTGGCCGCGATCAATACGCAACTCCAGATCCTGTCTGACTTCACCAGCAGCAAGGAGCGCGTCAAGGCGGTGCTCAACACACTCTCCGGCAGCGACGGCACGGCGTTCGACGCGGTCGACGCGAGCACGACATCTACCGACGATCAGGCGCAATCGGCGACCAGCGATGTGACGGCCGTCGACCAGAGCGCGCAAGAGCTCGATACCTTCAACAACGACATCCGTCTGCGCGCGCTCAAGACGCTTGCCGACGCGATGCAGCCGATTCAGCAGAAGAAAGCGATTCTCTATTTCAGCTCCGGCATGCAGCGAAACGGCCTCGACAATCAAGTCGAACTCCGCGCCGCCGTCAACGCCGCGCTGCGCGCCAACGTTGCCATCTATCCGGTGGACTCGCGCGGCCTGCAGGCGGTGGTGCCAGGCGGCAGCGCGCGTCAAGGCAGCGCCGGCGGCCTCAGGGCATTCAGTGGGGCTGCGGTGGCGAATCAGTTCTCGCAGCTTGCGTCGCAACAAGAGACGCTCACCTCGCTGGCGTCCGATACCGGCGGCACCGCCTTCACCGATTCCAATGATTTCGGCGAGGCGTTTGCGAAAGTCGCGCGCGACATCTCCTCGTATTACATGCTCGGTTTCTCGAGCACGAACCAGTCGAAAGACGGGCGGTTCCGGCGGATCACGGTTCGCGTGAAGAATCATCCGAACGTCAAAGTCGAAGCGAAAGCGGGCTACTACGCCGACCGCGACTTCGCGCACACCGCCAAAAACGATCGCGAAGTCCAGCTGCAGGAACAGCTTTCCACGCCGCTGCCTGTGACCGATGTGCCGCTCTTTGTCACCGCTGGGTGGTTTCGTCTCGCCGCGGACAAGTATTACGTGCCGATCTCGCTTGCCGTGCCGGGCTCCGCGATCCCAGCGTCGAAGGACAAGACCACGCTCGATGTGGCGGGCTACATCCGTGACGAACGCGGCATGCCGGTCGGACGCATCCGCGACACGATTACCGTGCCGCCGGGGTCCGCCGATTCGCTGTCGACGCGGCAAGTCCTCTATCAGACCGGCGTCACGCTGCCGCCCGGACGCTTCTCCGTCAAAATCGTCGTGCGCGAAAACGCTGACGGCGAGATGGGGACATTCGAAGCGCCGATTACCGTGCCAGAGCTGAAACAGGCGCCGGTCAAAATGAGCTCGCTCGTGCTCAGCACGCAGATGCAGCAGGCGGGCACGAAGAAAACAGTGAACCCGCTCGTGCGTGATGGTGTTGAACTGCTCCCGAACCTCACGCACATCGTCTCGCGCGATCAGAAGATCTACTTCTACTACGAGGTCTACGACCCGACGCTCGACAACGGCGCGCCGCAACTGCGCACGAGCCTGGCGTTTTATCGCGGCAAGGTGAAGGTCTTCGAAACGCCGGTGGTCGAGCGCACGGCCGTGGACGCGACGGATCGCCACGCCGCCGTCTTTCAGTTCGAAGTCCCGGCGAATAGTTTCACGCCTGGGCTCTACACCTGCCAGATTAGCGTCATCGACACCGTTTCAAGCGCGTTCACGTTCCCGCGCTTGCAGATGTACGTGCGCTAAACGCGACGGCGCTACGGCGTGACGCCGCGCCATTCAGTGCTGGTCGTCACCGTGGCTGCTCGAGAGAAGACTTTTTCGAGCAGCACGCGGTGCACTTCAGGATCCTGATCCGCGCACAGGTCGGAGAGCACCGTCAGCGTGTAGTCCTTGTCGGCCGCCTCGCGGATTGTGGACAAGACGACGCCGCTTGTCGCGATGCCGCAGAGCACCAGATGGCGGATGTCATTCGCGCGCAGCACCACTTCGAGATCGCTGCCGGTAAACGCGCTGACGCGCTTCTTGGTGACGAGGATGTCGCTCTCGCCCAGCGTCATGACCGGTTGCGCGCCCACCAGCATCGGTGCAAACGTCCGGAAGAGCGCGTTCGCTTCCGGCGCGCCAGGACGAAACCCGACGACGACCTGAATGACGCGCATTCCTTGTGTGCGCGCGTAATCGACGGCCGCCTGCGCCCGCGCGAGGAAGGCGTCCTTGTCGGCCACGCGATCGATGATGCCCGGCTGAACGTCCATGACGAGCAGCGCGGTCCTGCGAGTGTCGTGTGTCATGCAAAAAGCGTAGTTCTACGACAAGATACATACAAGCCGCGTGCGCACCTTTTCGTCGCTTCGCCACAGAAATTTTAGGCTCTACTTCATCGGCCAGCTCGTGTCGAATACGGGCAACTGGCTGACGAACGTTGCAATCACGCTGTTGGTGTTGAAAATCACCGGCAGTGGCTTGCGTGTCGGCGTGCTCGCGGCGTGCCAGTACGGTCCGCTGGTGTTGCTGTCGCCC
This sequence comes from Acidobacteriaceae bacterium, assembly GCA_031274845.1. Taxonomy (GTDB): domain Bacteria; phylum Acidobacteriota; class Vicinamibacteria; order Vicinamibacterales; family CAVVIG01; genus CADEEX01. Next base: position 11,399 of record JAISPN010000175.1, on the reverse strand, counting down.
TATGCGGGCGCGCTGGCGGATCGCTTCAGCAAGCGACGCCTGCTGATCGTGACGCAGATACTCGAGATGGCGCAGTCGATGTGCCTCGCGGTGCTCGCCTTCTTGCCGCATCCTCCGGCCGTCGCGTTGTACGGGCTCGCGCTGGCTGGCGGCGCCTTTCTCGCCTTCGACAATCCGCTGCGTCGCTCGTTTGTGGCCGAGATGGTCGCCCCGGAGGATCTGTCGAACGCGATTGTGCTCTACAGCACCATCGTCAACGGCTCTCGCATCTTTGGGCCGGCGCTTGCGGGGCTGTTGATCGCGAGCGTGGGGTACGGCTGGTGCTTCACGCTCGACGCGGTGTCCTACATCGCGGTGCTCGTCTGCCTCGTCCTCATGCACGAGGACGAACTGCATCGTTCCGGCGCCACAACCGTGCGGAGCGGCGCCGTGCGCGACGGAGTGCGCTACGTCCTCGACACGCCGCAACTCTGGTTGAGCTTCGCGATGTTCGCCCTCCTTGGCACGCTGTCGTACAACTTCAATGTCACGCTTCCGATCTTCGTGACCCGGGTGCTGCACCATGGCGACCGCGCGTACACGCTGCTGGTGTCGACGATGAGCGCCGGAGCCGTCGCTTGCTCGTTGTTCACCGCGCACCGCGGCCTCACACGCATGCGGCATGTCATCCTCGGCGCCTTGCTGCTTGGTGTCACGATGTTGATGCTCGCGCCAGTCTCATCCGTGCTGATCGCCGGACCGGTGCTGTTTCTCATCGGCATGGCGGGCATGCTCTACACGACCGCGACGATGGCCATCGCGCAGGTCGAAGCCAGACGGGACATGCACGGCCGCGTGCTCGCGCTTCAGACAGTCTTGATCGGGGGATCGTTGGCGGTGGGTGGACCGATCCTCGGCTGGCTCGCCGACCAGTTCGGAGGCCGCGCGCCGATATTTCTCGGCGGCGTCATGGCCATCCTCGTAGCGGCCATAGGCGCGACGGTCAGCCGTCGCTACAACGGGTTGCGCAACGAGACGCGGACGAAGTTGCCAATTACCAGATGACGAGATGACCTGAATGACGAGATCGGATGATGGTGAGCCAGGAAGGAATCGAACCTTCAACCCGCAGATTAAGAGTCTGCTGCTCTGCCAATTGAGCTACTGGCCCACGAGGGGGATTGGCGCGTAGGCGAGCCGTTTCCGGCCCGGGCGAACACATGATGTTAACTCGGATCCGGCTCGTACGTCACGATGCGCGATTGAAGAACGTCTGCATCATCGTGCCGCGGAGTGAGGCATCCTGTACGGCGCGCACCTTTTCGAGCACGACGTCGTATGCGTGTGTCGGGTCGTCCTGTTGCAGATCGCGCGGGTTCATGTCGAGCACGGACAGATAGGTGCCGAAGTCGGAGGTCAGGTCGTCGCCAGTCGCCGCCAACCGATCGTGAAAATACTGCACGGCCGGATCGTTCGACACGAGCCCGTAGGGATGTTCTGTTTCGGTGGCCTCACGCGCTGAACGAGATGGTCGCGACGAACCGCCACACGCGGCGAGCGTCAGCGCGAGGGCGCACGCGAGCAGGCGTGTCCAGTCGCGCAAAGAAGGGCGGGGGAAATATTCCGTTGACGGCGGCATCGTCCTGAAACGTAGTGTCGCATCAATGTCCACGACGAGCCGAACGCGTGGCGTGGGGGAGCGCTGTCATCGCGATGGGATGTCACGGGAATCCGAGGAACTGGCGGCGCTGATGCCGATTCGAAACCTGCCCCGTGACGTTAACTGCTGACGCCGAGCCCTCCCCGGGGTTTCACGATCTCGGCGGCGACGAGGTCCAGTGCGTCTTTACGCGCCTGGTCGTCCGGGAGCGCTTTCCAGGCGCGGAGCAACGCTCGCGTCTGCTCGGTTTGGAGCGGATGGTTTTCCGCACGACATAACTCGATGAAATTTTCGAAGCCAAAAGCGTTGGCAATACCGGTCAGGGTTTCCCACCGTGCATTGCGACCGTTCTCAGCGGCCGAGACCGACATCAGCGCAATTCCCGCTTTTTCCGCCAGCTCGCCCTGAGTCCAATTGGCTGCGATCCTGAACGACCGGATAAGAGCCGCGAGGTCTGCATACGGCCCCTGTTTTCGCTTTGCCATAGGCGTAATCTTTAGCTTTCTCTGGGCGCTAGTCAATGGTCATTTTGATATTTATGTATCAACAGATGAGATTTTTTTGAGTTAATCGACTCGTTATTTATCGTCATTTTATCTAAATATTATATATTGAGGTAAATTGTTTTTATATTGAAAGTGATGGCGATGAAGACGAATAAAGCGCAGATATCCGTGGCGGACGCAAGTCGTGGCTGGCTGACGAATCGAGACCTGCGATCCCGAGAGGGGGACGGCTGGACGCCAGGAGTGATCACGGGTGGACTGATTGAGAGCACACACGACGTGATGCGCACCGTCCGTCCGCGGAGAGGATACGCAAATATCAGGCGAAGTTCGAGAAAATATTTAAGGATTTCGGTGGTGCGCCCGGCAGGATTCGAACCTGCGACCTTTGGCTCCGGAGGCCAACGCTCTATCCAGCTGAGCTACGGGCGCGCGTCAAACAAACGCGCCTCGGATCGTAGCACACGCGCTGTGTGCGGCCGCTCGTGAGGGCGATGGTATGCGGAGGATGAAGGGTGGTGCGCCCGGAGGGAGTCGAACCCCCGGCCTACAGGTTCGAAGCCTGCCGCTCTATCCAGCTGAGCTACGGGCGCATCGTGTTGACCGCTGATGTCGAGAAAATCCTACTACATCCGGCAGATGAGCAATTCTCGCTCGAACACCAGCTCCTTCGGAAGCGTCGAGTGGAGCGTGATGAACAGCTCCTCCTGACCGATCACTTCGTCGCGCCACGCGAGGGGATCGAACGCCTGAAGCTCCTCGAACGTCTCCTTCGGAAACTCGAGCCCGCTCCAGTCGATGTCTTCGTAGCGTGGCATCCAGCCGATTGGCGTTTCTTTGGCGCGTCCGCTGCCGCGCACGCGATCGAACACCCACGTCAACACGCGCATGTTCTCGCCGAACCCAGGCCACATGAATGCGCCCTCCGCATCCTTGCGGAACCAGTTGACGTGAAAGATGCGCGGCGTTTCGCTGAGGTGTCGCTGCATGTTGATCCAGTGGCGAAAGTAGTCCCCCATGTTGTAGCCGCAGAAGGGGAGCATCGCCATCGGATCTCGACGTACTTTGCCGACGGCGCCGACGGCTGCCGCGGTTGTTTCCGATCCCATCGTGGCGCCGACGTACACGCCGCTCGACCAGTTGAAGGCCTGATACACGAGCGGGATCGCTGTCGCGCGGCGTCCGCCGAAGATGATGGCGCTGATGGGCACGCCGTTCATGTGTTCCCAGTTCGCGTCGATGGTTGGACACTGGTGCGCCGGCGCGGTAAAGCGCGCGTTGGGATGAGCGGCCGTGGCGCCGGTCGTTTTTGCGAGTTCCGGCGTCCATGCGCGGCCGCGCCAGTCGATGGCGCTGGCTGGCGGTTCGTCGGTCATGCCTTCCCACCAGACGCCGCCCTCCGGCGTCAGCGCGACGTTTGTGAAGATCGTGTTGCGCGAGAGCGTAGCCATCGCGGTTGGATTCGTTTTCGCGCCCGTGCCTGGCGCGACGCCGAAAAATCCCGCTTCCGGGTTGATCGCATGCAGGCGGCCCTGCGCATCCGGCTTGATCCAGGCGATGTCGTCGCCGACCGTCGAGATCGTCCAGCCTTGGGCCTGAAAGTGTGGCGGTGGCACCAGCATCGCGACGTTCGTCTTGCCGCACGCGCTCGGGAAGGCGGCCGCGACGTAGATTTTTTCGCCGTCCGGATTTTCAATGCCGAGGATGAGCATGTGCTCGGCCATCCATCCCTCGTCGCGCGCGATGGCTGACGCAATCCGCAACGCGAAGCACTTCTTGCCGAGGAGCGCGTTGCCGCCGTAGCCAGACCCAAAGCTCCAGATCTCGCGCGTCTCCGGAAAATGGACGATGTATTTTTCCTGGTTGCAGGGCCAGGGCACATCCTGCTGTCCCGGCGCGAGCGGCGCGCCGACCGAGTGCACGCACGGGACGACGCGCTTGAAATCCTCGTCGATGAGACGAAAGACCTCGCGTCCGATCCGCGCCATGATGCGCATGCTGACGACGACGTAGGGCGAGTCGGTGAGCTGGACGCCAATCTGCGACATCGGCGACCCGATCGGTCCCATGCTGAACGCCAGCACGTACAGCGTCCGTCCGCGCATGCAGCCGCTAAAGAGCGGCTTCAGCGTCTTGCGCATCTCGAAGGGATCGACCCAGTGGTTCGTGGGGCCGGCCGATTCCTTCGACAGCGAACAGATGAAGGTGCGATCTTCGACGCGCGCCACGTCGCTCATGTCGCTACGCGCGAGAAAACAGCCGGGCCACAGATCCTGATTGAGCGTGATGAAGGTGCCCGATGCGACCATCCCGGTGCAGAGACGGTCGTATTCCTCCTCTGAGCCATCGACCCAGTGAATGGCGGCCGGCTGGCACAACTCGGCCATCTTCTCGATCCATCGCAGCAGATGCGTGTTTGCGCTCAGCGCTCCCGCGGCGACGCGCTGCTTCTCGGGACGGTCTGGTGACTGAGAGGTTGGCATGTGAATGCTCGCGTTGAATGAGGTGAACCTGGGGGGAGATTATCATCGGCCGTGCGTGCCGCGCGCGAGGATCTCGCCGTCGAGCACGCGCGGCGCGCACCTTGAGCGCTGGGCCAGCGTCTGGCCAGTCGATGATGTTGCGAGAAGTGGGGTGGATGACGGGAATTGAACCCGCAGCCTCCGGTGCCACAGACCGGCGCTCTAACCCTTGAGCTACATCCACCGTACGGGACGGGATTTTGGCGTGAGCCGAACTCAAAGTTTAACACGCACGCGCGGCGAGCGGCTTCGTCCTTCCTATCTGCTCCAAGCGTCCTATACAATGTGGCGCCACCCGGACCGGAGGCGAATGCGTGACCGGCCGGTTGTTCTGGAGGAACGAACGCAATGATGATTCGACGTACCTGGCGCTGGGCCGCTCCGTTGGCGTCACTCGGCGCGCTGCTGCTGTGGGGCACGATGCCCGCCACAGGTCAAGCGCCTGTGGTGTATGGCACCCAAAATGGCGAATGGCAGACGTACGGCGGCGATTTGAAGAGCACCCGCTATTCACCGCTCGATCAAGTCAACGCTGGCAATTTCAACAAGCTCGAAGTCGCGTGGCGCTTCAAGACCGACAAGCTCGGGCCGCGGCCGGAATTCAACCTGCAAACCACGCCGCTCATGGTGAAGAACGTGCTCTACTTCACCGGCGGGACGCGTCGCGCCGTTGCGGCGGTTGACGCCGTGACCGGCGAGATGCTGTGGATGCACAGCGAGAACGAGGGGAAGCGCGGCGAAGCGGCGCCCCGTCAGTTGTCTGGACGCGGCGTGGCCTATTGGACCGACGGCCGCAACGACTCTCGCATCATCTACGTGACCCCGGGCTACCAGATGGTCGCGCTCGATGCGAAGACGGGCGAGACGGTCAAGGGCTTCGGCAGAAACGGCCTCGTCGATCTCAAGCTCGAAGACGACCAGCAGATGGATCTCATCTCGGGTGAGATTGGTTTGCACTCCGCGCCGATCATCGTGAACGACGTGATCATCATCGGCGCGGCGCACCTGGCGGGTGGCATTCCCAAGAGCAAGACGAACCAGAAGGGGTACGTCCGCGGCTACGACGCGAAGACCGGCAAACGCCTGTGGATTTTCCACACGATTCCGCTGCCGGGTGAGTTCGGCAACGACACGTGGGAGAAGGACTCGTGGTCCTACACCGGCAACACCGGGTCGTGGGCGCAGATGACGGCGGACCCGGAACTCGGGCTGATTTATGTGCCGGTCGAACTGCCCACGGGCGACTACTACGGTGGTCACCGTCCGGGCAATGGTCTCTTCGGCGAGTCGCTCGTCGCGCTCGACGTCAAGACCGGCAAGCGGAAGTGGCACTACCAGTTGGTCCACCACGGGATGTGGGACAACGACATTCCGTGCGCGCCGATTCTCGCGGACATCAACGTGAATGGCCGCGCGGTGAAGGCGATTGCTCAGGCGACCAAGCAGGGGTGGGTCTACGTGTTCGATCGCACGAACGGTCAACCCGTGTGGCCGATCGAGGAGCGTCCGGTGCCGAAAGGCGACGTGCCCGGTGAGTGGTATTCGCCGACGCAGCCGTACGTCACCAAGCCGCCACCCTTCGAGCGCATGGGCGTCACTGAAGACGACCTGATCGACTTCACGCCAGCCTTGCGCGAGGAAGCCAAGCGCATTGCGAGCAACTACAAGATGGGGCCGTACTTCACGCCGCCGGTCGTCAGCACCTGGCCGGGTCCGCTCGGCACGCTCGTGTCGCCGGTCGTCACCGGTGGCGCCAACTGGCAGGGGGGCTCGCTCGATCCGGAGACCAACTTCTTCTACATCTTCTCGAACTCCGGCGTGCAGTCGCTGGGGCTCGTGAAGTCGGATGGTTCGCGTTCGGACATGGATTACATCCAGGGCACGGCGCGTAATCCCAATGCGGCTCCTCCGTCTGGCGGACGCGGCGGTGGCGGTGCGGCGGCGGGTGGCGATGGCGAAGGTGGCGGCGGCCTGACCGTGCAAGGGCTTCCCTTGCTCAAACCGCCCTACGCGCGCATTACCGCGCTCGATCTGAACAAGGGCGAACTCGTGTGGCAGATTGCGCACGGCGAGACGGCGGACAACATCAAGAACAATCCGGCGCTCAAGGGCGTGGAGATTCCACGGACCGGACGTCAGGGGCGTATCGGCGTGTTGACGACGAAGACGTTGGTCATTGCGGGCGAAGGTGGCTTCTTCACCGCGCCGAATGGTCAGCGTGGCGCGATGCTCCGCGCGTACGACAAGGCGACCGGCAAGGAAGTCGGCGCGGTCTACATGGCGGCGCCGCAGACCGGTTCGCCGATGACCTACATGGCTGGCGGCAAGCAGTACATCACCGTCTCCATTTCTGGTCCGGGCTACAGCGGGGAAGTCGTCGCGTATCGACTCGGGAACTAGCGCGATCGCGCATTTCGTGTACGCTCACAAAGAGGGGCGGGTTGAACAAACCCGTCCCTCTTTTTTTGTGAGGCGTTGTCGTTGTCGCGGAAGTTGTTACGACCGGCGAAATGTCACCACCAGCACGTCGCGATACGCGGGTTCGTGCGGGGGGAGCGATTCGACAGGGGTGACGCCGTGCGCGACGCGCGTATCGTCGACGAGCGCGACGTCAAACGGTTCCGTCAACGTGAACTGACCGAGCATGCGCCCATCGAGCGCGTGAATCGCCGTGACGCCGCTTGCGATGTTGCGCCGTTGAATCAGCAGGACGAGCACATAGTCGACCCCGTCGCGGTGCAAGCCTTCCGGCGTTGGCCGTCCCTGTTCGTTCGGCCGTGCTTCAATCCTGAATTGGTGTACCTCGATGTGCCAGTCGGTTGGCGTAGTGACGAGCACATCGAAGAGCCGGCGGCAATAGCCCAGCACGGTTTGCAGGCTGGCGCCGTCCACGACCAACGGTTCAATCGGTTCGAACCAGCGCTCGATCCCGCCGTGGATCGGGTTGTAGTCGAGGGACTGGAAGTGCGGTTGGTGCGGCGCCTGCACGATTGGGCCACCGGCCACTGCGCTGAACGTAGCGTGACGCCGCCGCCGGTACCGCCCGCCGTCGGCCATGTAGGTGTCGAGCTCAAGACGATTCCAACTGTCGCGAAAGGTGTCCCAGTCGGTGAGTGTGCCCGCGCTCGCGAACATCTCGCGCATCGCCGCGCCGTGTACGAACGCAAAACCGCGTGACGTGATGGCGCCCTGCACATCGGCCGTCGTCTCGCTCGTCGTCGGGAGCATGCGTGCGATTTTACTCCTACAGAAGAAGCGCTTCGACGCGGCGCGCATGCACGCGGCGCTCGCGCGTCGACCAGGAGAACACCGTAAAGCGTCCGTCTTGCGAGGCGACGAGCGCGAGCGATCCCGGTTGATCGTGGACGAACTGCGTCGCCGAGAGATGTCGTGTGCCGCCGAGCCGGCTGGGATGCACGACCGCCGCGTCGCTCCCGTCGATGGGTTCAGTGACCGTGGCTTCTTCGACGGTCGGGTAGCCGTCGCCGCGCGTGAGCTTCGCGCCGAACGCGAGCAACTCGAACCGATCGTTGATGATCGTGGCGCCATCAACGGCGGTGAGTCCCGCGAGGGCCGCCACGATGTCTTCGGTCTCTTCCTGCCACTCGCGCGCCAGCCGCTCTTCCGCGGGACGCCGCATGAGATCGGCCAGCGCGTTGAACGGCGGATGGACGGCATAGGGAATCGGCCGCAGGATCGATTTCATCCAGGTGCCGGTCGAGGGGACGACGAGCAGCGTGCCGCCGCGTCCGTGCGCGCGCATCGACACGGCCAGATCGATGAGGATGTTGATGTGCGGAAGACTGGGCGTGCCGTCGGCGCCACGCAGTGACGACAGCATCTCCGGACACTCGGGAATCGCCGACGCGTTCTCGACGATGATCTTCACCTGATCGCCTTCGAGCACGGCGACGTTGACGAACTTGCTGCCGTCGCGCCGGTGATGTTTGACGACCAGCAGTCCCGGCGAAGCGACTTCGATGACCGGCGCCGTGTCGGGCACATCGTGCAGCGTGCCCCACACCCTCATCTCGTCGTCGACGCGCCAGACACCAAGGTGGATGCCTGGGCGTTCAACCGCGGGCGCCATCTTGGCAAGCGCCGTCGGGGCTGGTGGTAACGCCTGCGCGAAGTACATCGGCTGGGCGATGGTGGCCGGATCGACCAGCGCAATCGAGAGCCGCGGCACGTAGCCTTCCTCGCGGCGCAGGCTGGCCCAGAACGCGGCATCGACCATTGCTTCGATGTCTGCCGCGGGCGGCACGTGCGAGACGCGATGGCTCGCGCCGTGACGCGCCAAGTGCCGCAGGAAGTGCTGGCGCACCTTGGGCGCGACGGCACGCGCGGCCGGGTATCGCGAGTCGCTCATGGTGAAGATGCAATCATGAATCGTGCGCGGGAGCAATGTGCCCGGCGAACCACGAACGCGAAAATTGAGGTGAGGAGCGAGGTAAGGCGAGGCGAGCGTGACTGGTGCGAGGCGATTCCCCGCACCAGTCGATAGGCTGCTGACGGTTATTTCTTGATGACGCCGCAGGCGATGCGATCGCCAGCCGCGCCAGCGGGATCTGTTTTCATGTCATCCGGCCCGGCATGAATCACGATCGCGGTGCCGCCATTGGCGAACACCGAGTGGGGGCCCGAGTCCAGGGTGATGTTGCTCGCCATGACCATCGCCTTCGAGGTGCCGTCCGCGCCGACGGTGAAGTTCGGCATGTCGCCCGCGTGCGGCCCTTCAGGGTTCTGCGAGCCGTGCTTTTTGCCGTCCGGGTTGAAATGTCCACCCGCCGAGGTGAACGCCGGACCCTCGCAGGTGGGCGTCGCGTGAATGTGGATCGCGTGCTGTCCCGGCGTGAGCCCATGGACATCGAGCGAGATGTGCACCATGTTCATCATGCTCGAGAGCGTCGCGGTGCCGATCGACTGCCCCTGCCCGTTCTTTAGTTCCACCTTCAGCGGCGCCGGCGCTTGCGCCGCAACCGATGCCGCCATCCAACCCGCCAGTCCAGCGCTCACCGCCGCTGCCGTTAACATGCGTTTCATCGTGACTCCTCCGGAGCGGATGCTCCTCCAACTTTGGAAAGAGCATAACGCAAGCGGCTACGGCACGGCCATCTCAAGCGGCGTGTCAGCTCACGGCCGCCACACCCCATGAGAGATGGTGTCGGGAGTGCCCAGTTCAATCTTGAATCGTGGCGTGAATGTCTGCTGGACAATCTCCACGTTCGACATCTTTTCCGTTGTGAAGCCTTTGATCTGGCCACTGGCAATTTCCCACGCATACAGATTCAGATGGCCAGTCGATTTAGCCCAACGAAGCGAATACGGTTCAACCAGTCGCGGCTTCCCACTGTAATCAAACGAGAGAAGGAGCCGGTTCGAGCCGGCAAACCGGAGTAGTTCCGTGATGCCTCCACGGCATTGGGCCGGCGCGATGATCTGATCGCTGCTTGTGGTGATCGGAGCCATGGGCCGCTCGGCGGAGGTGGCGACGAGCGCGCCGGGTTCCTCGACGGTCAACCAGGCGAGTGCGGGGCCAAGTCGCTGAATCGCGCCATCGATGGGCGCGATGTACGGGAGCTGATGCGCCAACATGTCGTTCCAATCAGCGCGGAGTTCTTCAGCGTTTTTGACGCGGGCAATGATCCCGTTCGCTGTTGGTGGTGTGAACGCCTTGAACGTGCACTTTTGCTCGAAAACACGTTTGACCAATGTGCGGTCGAGTGGTTTCGTGAGGTTGTCGAGGATGTACACGACATCATAGAGGTCGCGTGGGCGAGTGCGTTCGTATAGTGCACGAGTCTTTTCTGCGAGTAATTCCTCGAATGAATACGTGACGATTCCCGTGTCTGGCGGGAGTGTGTCCGGATACGGGTGGAGCACGCCGCGCCGCACCGTTGTGGTGAGCACAGGCTCGTGTTGCGTGATGTCGAACAGGATGCGCGGCCACGTTGAGCGCGCGAGTGGCCCTTGATAGCCCAGCCGTCCCTCGAATGTCATGCGGCCGAATTTGTCTCGACGGGGTTTGACTGTGAAGTGACCGGGGTGAAAGCGAATGCCGCTGATCTCTTCTGTCCGGCGGGCGAGTGTGCGTAGCGATTCTGCGATCTGCACTTCGGTGTAGCCTGCGGTGGGAAGTAGCGTGAAGTCGAGATCCTCTGAAAACCGGTAGGTTTCGAAGAAGCACTTCTTCACGCAGGTGCCGCCCTTCAACACCCAGTGGTCACCGATGGCCGGGAGGTGCGTCGTCGCCGCAAGCACCCACCCCAGGACGTAATCCTTCTCGACCACCTCCGGGCGAAGGTTCCACTCGTGTGCCCGTTCGAGCACGTCCTGTTTGCTGATCATGAGATCGTCCTCGTCATGTGTGATCCCGGCGGCCAATGGTCGTGTTTACCCAGAGCCCCCACTGTGTATTCATCCGTCCACGACCGTGAAGCGAGGGATCAAGTTTCACGACGCCAGATTTTGCGAATCGCGATGCGAGATCGCTGATCTCGCGGAGTCGCCCTTGCAACTCGCCGTCCTCGTCTCTGGCAAGCGCGTCGGCGATAAAGCCAAGCCGCTTCGCTCCCGAGCCGCGTACGAATGTACTGAGCACCTCCGAGAGCCGGTTCAGGTCGCGCGACGGATCATCAACGTATCGCTGCACTATCTCGACAAGATGGCGCACACCCCCGACCCACGATGGAGTATTCGCCCCATCGACGAGCGTACGTTCTCGCGAAGAGC
>JAISPN010000051.1 GCA_031274845.1 Acidobacteriaceae bacterium | reverse complement strand
AAGGAACTCCATCGCCGCCGCGAGCAGCATCGACTGACAGAGCACTGCCAGCATGACGAACCGCGCCGGCACGCGAAACTCATTGACGCCGGGCAGCCCCATCAGCCACGTATAGGGCGATTTGTACAGCACCGGCTGACCGAAAAGACGCGGCTCCGGACCAAGCGCGAGCACGTACATCGCCACCATCGCCAGCGCGTAAAACATCCAGACCGACCGCGCAGCATATCCACGCCGCACGGTCGCGCCACGGAGTGCGACATACGCCGCCGCGTAGACCGCAATCGAGAACGGCTTGCGAAATTCTGTGACGGTGAGCGGTCCCACGCGCCACGGACCCAAGATGACGGCACTCAACGCGACGAGCGCCGCAACAACGGACACAACCATCACTACCCGCTGATCCAGCGTGAACGCGGACGGCGCTGGCTTCTTCCTCACTCGCCAATAGACGAGGCCGCTTACGAGCGCAACGACAAGCAGCGTGATACCTGGAAACGCCCCCGCTTCCGCGCGAGGGATGCCAAGCCGTCCGCCGAGCAACAGGAGTTCCGTCGACACATGCAACGAGTCAGTCAACTCGAGCGAGAACATCTTCGTTGAGTTGATGTCGCGCGTCAGATGCAAGGCGTGGTGCACGCGCCAGTACGTCCAGAGGATCGGCAGCAGCGGGAGCGCCGCCAGCGCCCATGCGGCCGCGATGTCGATGCACATGCGCCGCGAACGCACGAACCAGACGACCCAGAGCGCGAGGAGCAGCGACAGATGGAACAGCGCGTAGCCGTTGGTCAGCACTTGCAGCAGCCACGCGACGGCAAACAGCGCCAGCGACGATCGACGTCCGGTGTTGAGATACCGATGGAGACCAAGGAGCGCCAGCGGCGCCCAGTAGTACGACAAGACCTGCACATGGCCCAGTTGCATCGCGCGGTACGGCGCGAACGCGTACGCCAGTCCAGCGACGAAGGCGTATTCCGCGCGGCCGGTTAATTCCAATGCGAGCGCGTAGGCGGCCATCGCGCACAACGGAAACGACAGCGCGAACGCGACGTTGTAGGCGAGCGTGGCGTTCCCGGTCAGCCACTGCACGGGGAGCGTCATCGGCAGCAACCCGATCAGCAGCTCCGACAACGCCATCGCATTCGGCATCGGATAGAACATCCCGGCGTTCCACCACGACGTGGTGAGCGGCATATGACGCGCGCTCCACGCCAGCAGCCACGTATTGAGCACCGGGTCGCCCGTATCCTGCGGAAACGCGCGCGCGAACGCCGGCAGAAGCGGCCAGAGCAGCACGAGCGTCATGCTGATATAGAGGACGAACGCACGCCACGCGGGACGTCGCATCATGGAGGTCAATCCGCTCAGGAGGGGGGCATCTCCGGCAGCAGCGCCGGACGCGCCTCGCGTGCCCATCCCTCGTCCCACGTCATGCCGGCGTGACGTCTGGTTCCAGCGCGCAAGCGGTCGAGCGCTGATTGATCGGCGGGAAACGTTTCGAACAGATCGAACAACAGCTCGGCGAGCTGACGGCTTGTCGAAAACAACAAGCCGTTGTCGCCGTGACGGACACGTTCGGCAAGACACGCGCCGTAGTCGAGCGCGCACACCGGCACGCCCGCGCCAGAGAGATCGGCAAGCTTGATCGGAATGTCGAGTCCAGACGAGGAGCGGTGCAAACACAACCCGAGATCGGCGCTGCCGACCACGCGCGGATACTCCTCGGGTTCGAGCCACCGCGTACGCAACTGCACGCGCCGCGCAGGCAGCCCCGCGAACAGGCGTTCGAACTGACGCCGCCGCGCGCCGTCACCAGTCACCAGCACCACGAGATCCACAAAGCGACGGCCGGGCACGGCCAGTTCCCAATTTCTAATCTGCGCTTCGAGATCGTGGACAGCCTCCACGATCACATCGAAATCTTCATCGTCGGTCCAACTCGTCGGACAGACGATGAGTCCGGAAACGCCGAGGCGAACGCCGAGACGCCCGAAGAGCCCTTGACGGAATCGCTCGCGCTCGCTGCGCTGAAGCGGCGCGAACACGGCGGCCGGACGATCGTAGAGGACGTGCGTGTTCGTGACGCCGAACCGGCTGCGGAGAAACGCCGCCATCCCGCGCGACACGCACAGATTCACATCCACCGCCCGCGCCGTCCGCCGCTCGAACCAGCGCGCCAGACGCACGACGGGATGCCATCCGCCGATCCGCATCCGCAGCACGGTATAGCCGAGATTGTGCCAGTCGACGACGAATCTTACGCCGCGGCGGCGGAGCGCCAGCGACGCGATCGCAAGCGTGGGAAACGCCGGAGGCGTCGCGGTCAGCACCAGAGATGGCGACCGAAGACGACGGAGACACCGCCACAGCGTGATGCTGGTCCTGAGTGTGTCGTACATCGCCGCGAACGCATAGGCGACGCCGGTCGTTTGTGTCAGGCGCAGCGTGGGCGAGGCAATCCGGTGCACGGCGATGCGGGGATCGTCGGCGATCCGGGCGGGAAGCGGCGTGCCTTCGAGACCCACGAAGTCGACGTCAACGCCACTCGCCGCGAGCGCATGCGCGTGGTACTGCATGCGGGCGCTGCGACCAAGATCGGTCAAGGCGAGAACGACGGCGCGCATTAGAGGATTCAGACGTGGAGAGCGCTGCACGCGCCCGGCCGCGTAAGTGATAATGACAGCCTACCATGTCGACACCAGTTCACACGCGCGCGCGCAACGCGCCGCTGGGCGGTCCCGAACAGATCGTCGAGACGGCATGTCCGCTCGACTGTCCCGATGCGTGCACGCTGGCCGTCACCGTGCACCACGGCAAGGTGATCACGCTCGATGGCACGCCGAAGAATCCGGTGACCAACGGCTACATCTGCGCGAAGGTGCGCCGCTTCCACGAGCGGGTGTACGGCGAGGATCGCCTGCTGCACCCCGCGGTGCGCAAAGGCCCCAAAGGCGCCGGCCACTTCGAACGTGCCTCGTGGGACGAGGCGCTCAGTCTCATCGCCGCGCGGATGCACGAGGCAAAGGAGACGTGGGGCGGCGAATCGATTCTCCCCTACTACTACGGCGGCTCGAACGGACTCCTGACGCAGGACAACCTCGACGCGACACTCTGGCGCCGCTTCGGCACGTCACGTCTCGCGCGCACCATCTGCGCCGCGCCCACCGGCGCCGCAAACATGGCGCTCTACGGCAAGATGCCGTCGGTCGTCTATCAGGACTATCCGCAGGCGCAGGTCATCGTGCTCTGGGGCGTCAACCCCTCCTCGTCTGGCC
>JAISPN010000297.1 GCA_031274845.1 Acidobacteriaceae bacterium | reverse complement strand
TCGTCCCAGATGCCCATCGCGTAAGCGTCCGCGTCCTTCACGCCGGTCCATTCAAATGTGTGCGGCTGCGGTCCATAGAAATCGCGGGGCGGCGTCACCAACTCAATGGTGCCCTGCGCCAGCGAAGCAGACGTCGTCAACGCCGCTGCTGTCCCCGCAGGTCCCGCCATCGGCGCGTTGTGATAGGTGGACGCCCACGCATAGACGCCAGTCGCCGCGAACACGAGAAACGCCGCTGCCAGCACAGGTTGACTCTTCACGCCTTGCCTCCCATAGAAATGCCCCACCATTCTAGAGCCTGTGACGAAGCGAGCGCCAGACGCGTATGCCGTCCGCAGGAAATGAGAGTCGTGATCGCCGCCGTTCCTGCGAAGCCACGGTATGAGCGCCTGCGTGCGGGGCTCCAATGTGGGGACGCGGGCCGATCGCCAGCGAAGGGATGCTGGCGCGTTACCGGACCCGAAGCCGGGGATTCACCGCCGTATCCACGAGGCGACGCCGCGCGCGGCTGACGGGGATGACCGCGCCGCTCGACAGCATCAGGTGAAGCCCTCCACGGTCGTTGGTGCTTCGCACTTCGTCAAGGTTCACGATCGCGGCCCGGTGCACACGGAGAAACACCCGTGGATCGAGCCGGGCTTCGAGCGACGCCAGCGTCGTGCGCACCAGGTGCCGCCCACGCGTGGAATGCACCATGACGTAGTAGTCCTGCGCCTCGATCCAGACGATATCGGAGGTCTTGAGGACGACGGCCTGATTGCCCTCCCGCAAGGAGAGCCGCTCCAGCCAACCCGTCGCCGGGTGACCGATCACATCCGGTGTCACATCCACCGGCGGCTGTGGAATGACGCCTTGGGCGACCAGTTGTCCAAGGCGCCTGTCGCGCACGCGCTGCTTGGCGCGTTCGAGCGCTTCCTTGAAACGGCGATCCGAAAATGGCTTCAAGACATAGTCGACGGCATGCACCTCGAAGGCGCGCGGCGCGTAGTCACTAAACGCCGTGACAAAGACGACGACCGGGCTGTCAGCATGTAACGCGTTCGCAATTTGAAGTCCGTCAATCCCCGGCATTTCGATGTCGAGAAACGCAATGTGCGGATGCGTGGCGGCGATCGTGGCCTGAATGCTCGTGCCGTCGCTGCACTCGACGACGGACGCGATCTCGTCATCGCGGCGCAGGAGTTCCGCGAGCATCGATCGCGCGAGCGGTTCGTCATCGCCGACCAGCACGCGAAACGCCGTCACGCCGACACCTCCAGACGCGGACGATCGGCAGGAATCACGATGTCCGCGACAACGCCGCCCTCGGCGCGTGGGCGAAGGACGAGATCCGCGTGAGCGCCATACAGGCGACGGAGGCGCAAACGCGTATTGCCCAGTCCCGTCCGCGCGTCACGCACCACGTCGAAGCCGGACGGCAGGCCAACCCCGTCGTCGCTCACCCAGAGGTGCAAGTGACCATCCTCTTCGAGGCGAGCGCCGACCTGCACACGCAAGCAGCGGCCTTGCCGCCCCATGCCGTGCCTGAGCGCGTTCTCGACGAGTGGTTGCAACGCAAACGTCGGCACCATCAGATCACGACACTCGTCCCTCACGTCGTACTCCACACGCAACCGATCCTGGTACCGCGCCTTCTGAAGATCCACGTATCGCGCCGTCAGCTCCATCTCGCGACTGAGCGACACCACCTGCTCGCCTGTTCGCCCAAGCGTCTGGTGCATCAAGTCAGCCAGCCCCACGAGCATGTCGATCGCGCGATCGTTCGAGTGCGAGCGCATCAGCGCCGTAATGGCATTCAGCGTGTTGAAGAGAAAGTGCGGTTGAATCTCCAGCCGCAGCGCTTCGAGCTGCGCGCGGGCGAGATCGCCTTGCAGTTGCGATTCGAGCACTTCAAGCTGCCGGGCGCGGTGGTAGGTGGCGATGGCCATACCCGCGCCGAGAAGCGTCGCGTAGCAGACAAGATCGATCGGCAGCAGCGATCCCAGTTGAAGGAGAAACGCCTGTCGATAGCCGGACGTCGTGACGGGCACGTAGGGCTGAAACCAGACGGTCAACTCCGAGATGAGCAGCACATGGGCGGCGCTTAACCCCACCCCGAGCGCCACGACGCCCCACCAGCCACGCGTGAACGGACGCCGTGCGTGCACGCGCGCCGCGCCCACACGCAGGACGATCGGCACCGCGAGCGCCCACGTCACCCAGCAGCAGAGCTGCCAGGCAAAGATGCCGCGGAAGGAGTGTCCGTGGCCCAGCATCGACAAATACGTCTGCGCGGAGATCGCCGCGGCAATCACCACCGCGCCCGGAACCGAGGCCAGCAACACCCACGAGGTGGGAATCGACGCCGGAGTCACCGCTGAGAGATCGGAGTTGGGCATCACCTTATCGACGCTTCACGATAGCGTCACACGCCCGCACACGGCGCGACACTGCAGCGAACGGCCACCAGCGGGCAGCGAATGGTTGGCATCCGCCTCGGCCCAGACGATTCGCTGCAAAACTCCACCAGTGGCTGCAACGTGCTTGGCTGCGCGCCTCCCCTCTCGCATCATCGCTTCCGAAATCATTCTACGGAGGAACGCCATGAGAGACACAGATACGCACATCGGACGGAGAACGGTCATGCAAGCGCTCGCGTTTTTGCCCGCCGCCGCGGCGGCGCTGGCGGCTGAGCCGCAATCGCCTGCCACGCCGCGCGATTCATGGAACGACGTGTATACGAAACCGGAGCAAGTCGTCTCGCCGTATCCGAATCGTTTCCTTGCCGAGGTCATCCGGTCGCTGCGGCCGGGTCGCGCGCTCGATGTCGGAATGGGCCAGGGACGCAATACGCTCCATCTCGCACGATCCGGATGGACGGTCACCGGCGTCGACGTCTCCGACCAAGGCATCGCCATCGCGAACGCTCAGGCGAAGCGGTTCAAGGTCTCGATCGATGCTATCGTCTCGGACATCACGACCTTCGATATCGGCAAGGACCAGTGGGATCTCATTGTGGGCTGCTACATGGGCGATCTCGTCATCAGCGAGGCGGCGCGCCTTGCGGGCGCCTTGAAACAGAACGGCGTGCTCGTGGTCGAGAACTACCACCGCGATATCAATCGTCCAGCAATGGTGGGCGGCGAACCGATTGGCTATCCGGTGAACGCGCTGCTCAATACCTTCGCGCCACTCCTGCGCATCGTGCGGTACGAAGAGGTGAAGGACTTCCCGGACTGGTCGAACCAAAGCCTCGAAGTGCCGCTCGTGCGCATGCTTGCGAGGAAGGGCTAGCGCGGTGTCCAGTCTCGAGCGGCGGCTTGGCCCTCTCGATGCCGCGGCCATCGTCGTCTCGAACGTCATCGGCGGCGGTATTTTCTTCGTGCCGATCCTCGTCGCCAGAACCGTTCCCGACGAACGGATCATTCTGCTCGTGTGGCTGGCGGGCGGCGTGTTTGCGCTCCTAGGAGCGCTGGCGTACGCGGAGATCGGCGCGCTGACACCGACATCCGGCGGCGAGTATGTGTACTTGCGTGAGGCATACGGACCGTTGGCAGGATTCCTCACGGGCTGGACCTCATTCGTCGCCGGCTTCTCCGGAGCGATTGCCGCCAGCGCGCTCGCCCTCGCCGGCTACCTCGGACGCTTCGTGCCAGCGGCCGCCGACGCCACACCGATCCTCACCATCCCGCTTCCCTGGCTTTCGCTTATCGTCTCCCGTCAGGCCCTCGTGGCGCTGACGGTCATCGCGGCCTTGACGTGGATTCATGTGCGCGGCCTTGGTCCTGGCCGCCGTGTCCAGAACATGCTGGCTGGCGCCAAGGTCACCGCGCTCGTCGTGTTCGTCATCCTCGCGTTGACCATCGGCCATAGCGCCCGGCCCATCGTCTCAGTCCCGCCCACTGCCGTCACGATGAGCGGTCTCCTCGCCGCCTTCGTGCCGGTCTTGTTCACGTACTCCGGCTGGAATGCCGCGGCGTACATCGCTGAAGAGATCAGGACGCCACGCCGTAATATTCCCATCGCGCTGGGGCTGGGCACCGCGATCGTGATCGCCGTGTATCTCGCGCTCAATCTCGTCAACGCGCGCGCCATGTCCGTCGCGGAGCTCGCGACGGCGCCTGGCGATCGCTTCCTTGACGGCGTCGCCGAACGGCTATTCGCCTTCGATGCCACGCATCTGGTGGCGGCGTTTGCCGTCGTCAGCATCGCGGCCAGCATCAGCGCGATGATTCTGGCCGGACCGCGCGTCTACTTCGCCATGGGACGCGACGGCGTGTTTCCCGCCAGCGCCGCGCGTATCCATCCTCGGTTTCGCACACCGTCTGTCGCGATCGTCGCGCAGTCGGTGTGGAGCGGCGTGCTCGTCCTTTGCAGCACGCTCGGGCAACTCGTCAACTACACCGGGTTCGCGCTCGTGCTGTTCACCGCCGTGGCGGTGTCGTCGGTCTTCATCCTCCGTCGACGCGCGCCCCTTGCGGTTCGACCGTTCAGCATGTGGGGCTATCCGTGGACGACAGCGATCTTCGTCATTGGCTCGGCGGCCATTCTCATCGCGGAGTTCCTCAGAGACGCTGTCACGGTGCTCGCGGGGCTCGCCGTCATCGCCGCCGGTATTCCAGTCTATTGGGCGACCACGCGCCACACCGTCATGACAGCCCACGGCGAACCACTGCCGCAAATCACCACGCTCCGCAAGGAGCCGTCGCAGGATGAGGCCAGATGAACAGACCAGGCGCGGGCCGGTTCCATCGATCCCGCGTCCAATGGCCGCAGCGTCTCAGCCTCGTGACGCAGTCACATCATCAGAATCACGAACTCACACTGACCGGTCAACACGCGTCGCAGACGCGACTAAAGAGGACATCTTGAACATCAAGCACCTTGCCTTCACCCTTATGCTCACCGCGTTACTTGCCGTGCCTGTCGCGTTGAGCGCCCACATGAAATTCGAGAAATCAGAGCCGGCCCCCGGCAGCACTGTGACGTCACCACTGAAAAGTATTCAGATCTGGTTTTCGGAAGTGCCCGACACGAAAGTCAGCACCGTGGAAGTCGTCGGACCGAGTGGTCCAGTCAAGACCATGGGCCTGCATGCCATGGGCAAGTCACTGATGATCATGATCGACGGCACGGCCGCGGCCGGAGGCTACACGGTGCGATGGCAGTCCGCTGGCGACGACGGCCATCTGCAGAAAGGCGACTATACGTTCACGCTGCAAGCGGCCAAATAGCGTGCGTGACGCGCTGGCGCTCGTGTGCGAGGCCGCGGCGAAGGCGGCGGTGTACCTCGCCGTACAGGTTGCCGTCGGTGTCGGAACCGGACGCTGGCTGGCGCACCTTGCGTTTTCCGACTCGACCACCGCGCCAGAAGGCCTCTGGTTCGCTCACAGACTGAGGAGGATGGCGTGGTGGACAGCACTGTGCCTGCTGCTCGCCACCGCGCTTCGTGCCATCGCGCACACAATCACGGTGTTCGGCACGCCAAACGCGGCGGCGGTGTGGACGATCGCCATCGAGAGCCGCTGGGGTCACGGCTGGCAACTCCAGATCGCAGCCGCGGCCCTGCTCATCGCCTCGGCAACCGCGTTGCGCGTGCAGGGAGACCAGCGGATGACGTGGCACATCTACATCGCAAGCGCGCTCACCTGCTGCGTGAGCCTCCCGCTGCTTGGTCATGGCGCGGGCTCGGCATGGCGAATGGCGCTTCATGCCGCTCATGTCGCCGCCAGCGGCGTCTGGCTCGGGACGCTCGCTGTTCTGGCGGCGCTCCTGCCCGCGCTCGGCCGGATCGAGGTTCGGGCGCCACAGCGTGTAATCGTTCGCTTTGCCGTATTCGCGCTGCCAGCCGCCACGCTGGTCGTGGCCACTGGCGTAATCGCCGCGCTGGACGTCAACGAGATCGCGCAGCTGTTCAACACGGTGTATGGCAGGACGCTGATACTGAAGGTGTCCCTGGTTGCCATGGTTGTCGCGGGCGGCGCGTTCAACTGGCGCAGGAGCCGGCAAGGTGAACCGCCGCGACTCGGCGGGATCGTGTGCGAACTCGGCACGGCGCTACTCGTCGTGATCGTGACCGCATTCCTCACAGAGCTCGAACATCCGTAGCGTTCACATGCGTGGAGACCCTTGCGGTATCGTGTCGCAGCAGCGGGTCGCGCGCGCTGGCGAAGCGCACTCGATGCTGGCTATGCGCAAGGGTCTATCTCAGTTGAGCCGTGGGTGGACGGCGTCGACTAAATTACCGGGAAGAATAACGACAGGTCACTTATGACAACCATCCAGATTCGTGACGCGCGCGAGGACGACCTTCCGGGTCTGCTGGCCATCTACAACGACGTCGTCGCTTCTTCGACGGCGATCTACCGAGACACGCCGGCATCGCTCGACGATCGCCGCGACTGGTGGCAGGCGCGCGTGGCCGCGCATCATCCAGTGCTCGTCGCCATCGACGACCACGGCGTGGCGGGATTTGCCAGCTACGGCGAGTTCCGCGTCTGGCCCGGCTATCGCTACACCGTCGAGCATAGCGTGCACATCCGTCACGACCGGCGCGGGCAGGGGCTCGGCACCGCCTTGATGACGCCGCTCCTTGAACATGCGCGCGAGCAGGGCATGCACGTCATGGTCGCGGGCATCGACGCGGACAATCACGGCTCGATCGTCTTCCACGAACGTCTCGGCTTTGAGCGCGTCGCGCACATGCGCGAGGTCGGCTTCAAGTTCGGCCGGTGGCTGGATCTGGTCTTGCTCCAGAAAATCCTGTAGCGGTCAGCGGCCCCAATGGTGCAGCGTGCGGATGTAGTTGGCGCGCTCGAAGCTCGATGGATCGGCGGAGCTGAGCAGGCTGACACGGCCGCGCATCTCTTCAACCGTGGCGCACTGGTGCTGCTCCATCCACGCCACTAATTCCTCGACCGCCGTCGACAGAAACGACGCGCCGTGACGCAGGACGGCCGATACGCTCTGCACCACGTGCGCGCCCGCCAGAATCCCCTTCACGCCGTCGCTTCCGGTGGCGACACCGCCCGTGAGCGCCAGCGACGCACGCACGCGGCCGTGCAGGATCGCCAGCCAGCGCAAACGCAAACGCAATTCGTCGCTGCGCGACAGCTCGAGGACCGGGATCGCGCGGCTCGTCTCAAGGTCGATGTCTGGCTGATAAAAGCGATTGAACATCACGAGTCCATCGGCGCCCACCTCGTCGAGGCGCGTGGCGATGTTGGCAAACGCGGTGAAGAACGGCGACAGCTTGATGGCGAGCGGAATCCGTATGCTGCGCTTGAGCTCTGTCACCGCGCGGATGATGTGGTTCTCGACCGACGCCGCCGGCAGCGCCGGATTCGTCACCACCTCGTAGAAATTCACTTCGAGCGCATCGGCGCCCGCCTGCTCCATCTGCCGCGCGGCGCTCAGCCAGGCACGTCCGGAGGGCACGCCGTTCAGCGACGCAATCACCGGAATCGACACCGCCGCTTTCACCTTGCGCAGGTACTCGAAGTGTTCTTCAGGCTCAAACGGATAATCCGACGACCGCGGAAACGGCGCAAGACGCGCGGCAAACACCGGATCGTCGGCCGGGTCCATGCCGTGAATGCGTCCGCTCTGCGCCTCGGTGATCTGCTCTTCGAACAGCGAGTGCAACACGATCGCCGCGGAGCCGGCGTCTTCGAGCTGGCGCACACCATCGAGGTGCGCGCTCATGGGCGACGCGCCGGCCATGAACGGATGACGGAGGTGAAGTCCGAGGTACCTGGTGGAGGTATCAACCGATGCCATGGTGCAGTTCCTCAATGCTGGCGTGATGAAACAGCCTTCACCGAATCCTCATTCGGCTAGGCGGGGGTACGTTCAAGCTTGAACTTGTCGATCCGGTAGCGAATCTGATCCCGGTTGAGCCCGAGTAGCGCCGCGGCGCGCGTCTGGTTCCAGCCACTTCGTTCGAGCGCCTGCACGACCAGCGCGCGTTCCAGCGTTTCGAGATCGATGCCGTTCGCGGGCAGTTCGATCCCCTCAGTGAGCGCTCCGCGAGTACGCGTGAGCATCGGAAAGTCCTCGGCGGTCAGTTGCTCTCCCTCGCCGAGCAACATCGCGCGCTCGACCGCGTTCCGAAGCTCGCGGACGTTTCCGGGCCACCCGTACGTCTGCAGGCGGCCGAGCACATCACCGCTCACTCCCTTGACCCGCTTCTTGAACTCGCGGTTGTACGTGTCGATGTAGTAGTGCAGGAGGAGCGGAATATCGACGGCACGCTCGCGCAGTGGGATCAGCAGAATCGGGAGCACGTTTAGGCGATAGTACAGATCCTCGCGGAACTTGCCCGCCCTGACTTCGTCTTCGAGCTGACGATTCGTCGCGGCAATCACGCGGACATCGACGCGAATGTCGGCCGCGCCGCCGACGCGCTTGAACGTTTTCTCCTCGAGGAAGCGAAGCAGCTTGGCCTGAAGCACCGGCACCATCTCGCCGATCTCGTCGAGAAACACCGTGCCGCTGTCCGCCATCTCGAAGAGGCCGCGCTTCTGCCGATCGGCGCCGGTAAAGGCGCCGCGCTCGTGACCGAAGAGTTCGCTTTCGAGCAGGTTCTCCGGCAGTGCCGAACAGGTGATGTTCATGAACGGCCGGGTCGCGCGATCGCTGGCGTAGTGGATCGCCTTGGCCGCGAGATCCTTGCCGGTCCCGCTCTCGCCGGTGAGGAGCACCGTCGATGCCGGGCTCGTCGCCACTTTCCTGAGCAGCGCGCGGGTCGCGCGCATCGCGTCGCTCTCGCCAATCATCCGCTCGATGTCGTACGGCTGCGCCTGCGACGTCCGCAGCGTCCGCACTTCTCGGCGCAAGCGCGTCGTCTCGAGCGCCTTCTCGACGAGCATGGCGATCTCATCGAGGTTGAACGGCTTGTTGGCGTAGTGATAGGCGCCCTGCTTCATCGCCTCGACCGCCAGCTCGATGGTCGAGTGCGCGGTCAGCATGATCACCAGCGTCTCGGGATCGGCCGCCTTGATCCGTTTCAGCACGTCGATGCCGTCGCCGTCCGGCAACCGATAGTCGAGCAGCACGAGATCCACGCCTTCGCTGTGCCGGGCGATGGCGTCCGCGGCCGTCGCCGCTTCGACAATCCGATACCCTTCGTCGCTCAAACGGCTTGCCAACGACCAGCGAATCAGCTGTTCGTCGTCAACGATGAGAATCGTCGGTGGCTGCATACAAGGCAAGTATAGCGACCGGCGTCACAGCGCCGCTCGCAGGATCGCTCCGGCTGGCGCTTCAGCCACTACGGTTGGCGCTCCGCGCTGCGAAACGCCGGAGGCGGTACCACATACGGAAGCACGATACGGATAAGGGTGCCGCCGCCCTCGGGACATTCAATGTCGATCGTCCCCTGGTGCGCCTCGACGAGCTGACGCGCGGTGGGCAGACCGAGACCGCTGCCGCGGCTCTTCGTCGTAAAGAACGGCGTGAACACGTTGGCGCGAATCTCCTCGGCGATACCCGGCCCCTCGTCTCGCACCGTGATCTCGCAGACCTCGTCGAGCGGCATCAACGACACGTGGATGCAGCCGTGGCCGTTCATCGCGTGCGCGGCGTTGACGAACAGATTGACGAACACGATCTTGAGCAGTTCCGGATCGGCCTGAAGCGGCGGCGCGTGTCCGTCGATCTCCACCGTGATGCCGTGCTGGCCGGGATCTCTGGCCAGCAAGTCGACCGTCGATTGAATCACCTGACGCACATCGATCGTCGTCGCGCGCGGCTGCGGCGGACGCGCGAAGAGCAGGAGATCGTTTATCAGATCGTTGAGCGCATCGATCCGGCCAAGGATCTCGCGCGTGACCGCCGCGTCCCGGCTGTCCGCGATCCGGCCACCGATCACCTGAATGGCGCCGCGGATGCCGGCCAGCGGATTCTTCACCTCGTGCGCAATCACCGCCGCCATCTCGCCAAGACGCGCCATCGCCGTCCGGTGACGCAACTGCTCCTCGACCTGCACCCGCCGCGTCAGATCGTGGAGCAGCCCCGTGAACTTCCGCTCGCCGCCGATCCGCATCTCGCCCACCGCCAGATGGACGGGGAAGATCGAGCCGTCCTTGCGACGCCCGCGCACTTCGCGTCCGATGCCGATGATGTGTTTTTCGTTGGTCGTCAGGTACCGCTTGATGTAGCCGTTGTGCTCCTCCCGGAACGGCGACGGCATCAGCACGTCAACGTTTTGGCCAAGCAACTCGCTTTGCGCATACCCAAACAGCTTCTCGGCGGCGGGATTGAACGCCTCAATCGCGCCGTGACTGTCGATGACGATGACCCCGTCGATGGCGCAATCGAACACCGTCTGCCACAGTTCTTCGCCGGTGCGCAGAGCCAACTCGGTGGCCTTCACGGCGGTGATGTCGCGCGCCACGGTTGCTACGCCAATCACGCGGCCGTCCGTATCGGCAATCGGCGACACGGCCAGGCCAACCTCGATGAGTCGTCCATCTTTCGTGCGGCGCACCGTTTCGTGATCGTCCGCCGCGCGGCCAAGACGCGCCTCGGCAAGCAGGGCGGCAAACGCGTCCGTCCAGTCTGGCGGGACCAGCAGGAACACGGAACGGCCGACGACTTCTTCCGGCGCATAGCCGTACAGCCGCTCGGCGCCACGATTCCAACTGACGATCATCCCTTCGAGATCGGTCGCCACGATTGCATTGGTCGACGAGTCCACGATGGCCGCGAGAAACCGCTCCGGGCTCATGCCGGAGCGTGCTGGTGGGTGGGTTGAGGCGGACAAGCGACCTGAATACTACATCGACATCGGCGCGCGGACATCGCGCCCGCATCCGCACGGCGACACGCGAACACCAAGCGGCGCGGAATAGTTCTCACCGCCGCGGAAAATTCCGCACCTCATACGACGGCTGTGTGTCGTTCTCCCTCGACACAAAGTACGGCACGGCTTCTGCAATACACCGTCCGCCGACGATGGCCTCACATCGCCGGACTTTTGTTCGCAGGGATAAGGAGCTACGCATGGCTGGATCAATTTTCGGATGGCGACTCGCGACACCGGTGGTCGCTGGTGTGCTGGTCGCAAGCACGACCTTCGCCGCGGAACCCGCTCGGCAGGTAACGTTTACCAAGGACGTCGCCCCCATCTTCCAGGAAAAATGTCAGTCGTGTCATGAGCCGGGCTCCATCGCCCCAATGTCGCTCAGGACATTCGAAGAATCACGCCCGTGGGCACGTTCGATCAAAACGCGCGTGGAAAGCCGTCAGATGCCCCCCTGGCACATCGACCGCAGCGTCGGCGTGCAGAAATTCAAGAACGACATGTCGTTGACCGACGCGCAGGTCGCCACCATCGTCGCGTGGGTGGATCAGGGCGCCGTGCAGGGCGACCCGAAAGACATGCCGCCACTGAAGCCGGTCGCCACCGGCATGTATTGGCAGGCGGAGCGCGATGGCTTCGGACCGCCCGATCTCATCGTCAAGTCCGGCGATCAGACGATGCCGGCCGTGCACCAGGATGAGTGGTGGCGCCCGCTCGTCGACATCCCCATCACCGAACCGCGGTGGGTGCGGATGGTTGAAATCCGTCCGTCGAACATGCAGGGCCGCAAGATTCTGCACCACTCGATCGCGTATCACGTGCTCAGCCCGGAAAACGTCGACGCCGTGAGCACGGGCACCGCGAACGGCCCGCGCAACGCCGCCAATCAGTCCGTGGACGACCTCGTCAACCGCCGTCCGCAGTTGATGGAGTGGGCGATCGGCAAGGGCTACGACCGCTTCCGCGAAGGCACAGGCAAGTTGATCATGCCGGGCGAAAAAATCGCGTGGGATCAGCACATCCATGCGGCCGGCGAAGAGATCACGTCGGGGTCCGAACTCGGCATCTGGCTCTATCCCAAAGGCCAGGAGCCGACCAAGCGCAGCTATCTCATCGGATTCACGGGTCTCAAGAACGGCCCGCTGTCGCTCGACATTCCTCCGAACCAGATCTCGCACACGGAAGGGTTCACCGTGTTGACGCAGAACACGATCATCACCAACTTCCAGCCGCACTTCCATCTGCGCGGCAAGGCGATGACGGTCGAAGCGATTCTGCCGAACGGCTCGACGCAGATCATCAGCTCGGTGAGCAACTTCAACTTCAACTGGATGACGAACTACATCTACGACGACGATGCCGCCCCCGCGTTCCCCAAGGGGACGATCATTCATGTGACGGCGTGGTACGACAACACGTCGAACAACAAGAACAACCCTGACCCCAATCAGTGGGTGGGCTGGGGCGATCGCACGGTCGACGAAATGGCGCACGCCTGGATGAACGTCGTCTATCTGACTGACGCCGAATATGCGGATTGGCTTGCGAAGCACAAGCCCGCGACCGGCACCAGCCAGCAACAGCAGTAACGAGGAGAGACCAATGAAATCAAAGTCGCTCATTCCTGTCTTTGCCGCGTCGCTCGTCGCCACGGGCGGCGCGCTCCTCCTGACGGCCACGCTCTCGGCCCAGCAGTCCACGCAGTTGCTGCCAAGCTCGCCAGCCAAGGGCTTTGGCGCCAGCGTCACCCCATCCTACGAAGGGTGGTATGACAATCCAGACGGGACGCACTCGCTCCTCATCGGCTACTACAGCCGCAACACGCGCGAGGAACTCGACGTCCCGATCGGCCCGAATAATCGCTTCGAGCCTGGTAACCCCGACATGGGGCAGCCGACGCACTTCCTCACCAGCCGGCGGTTCGGCATGTTCACGGTGACGGTGCCGAAGGAGTTCAACGCGAAGTCGAAGCTCGCCTGGACGCTCACGGCCAACGGCGTCACAACGACCATCCCGGTCAACCTGGGCCCCGACTTCAACATCACGACGAACAAGTCGTCCGAGCAGGACTCCTTCGGTCACTACAACACCCCGCCGGTGCTGCGCTTCGACGCGAAGGGCGCGTCGTTCCAGGCGCCAGTCGCCACGCCGCTCAAAGCCGTGGCGCGCGCGGCGACCGCCGGTCAGGCCATGACGCTCGATATCTTCGCGGACGATGACGCGAACTACACGAGCGCCACGAACGCGCCGCTGCGGAACCCGCCGCCACCGGTCACCCTGGTGCTGTCGAAGTACCGCGGCCCCGGCGCGGTGACGTTCGACAACGCGCGTCCGAAGGTCACGGCGACCAAGGGCGGCAAGCCAGGAGAACCGTTCGAAGGCAAGGCGACCGCGAAGGTCACCTTCAGCGAACCTGGTGATTACATGTTGCACGTGCAAGCCAACGATTACTCTGGCAACGGCGGCGGTGGATTCGCCTGTTGCTGGACCACGGCGCTGGTGAAGGTTGCTGTCGGCGCGTCTGAGCGCACGCGTCAGACCGGCAATCAGTAGCCGCCTGGGTTCCGCGTGCTCGCGTCCGGAGTCCCGCCCGGCGCGAGTACGCGGAACCCGCTCGTGACGTTTCGACTCTCATCTTTTCATTCCTACACGTCATCACTCACAACGCCCACACTGGCCAACTGCTTGGCTGGCGTGGGCGTTTGTCGTTCTCTCCGTCACTGCGGCGATTGACGCTGAATCGTGAGTGATAGACTCGCTGGCATGCGCCCGCGCATGATCGCGCTCTTCCTGCTAGCAGCCACGCTGCCTATCGGCGCGCAACCGGCGCCAGCGCGCGCACCCGATCTCGAAGGAATCTGGAACTTCTCGACGCTGACGCCCCTTGAACGTCCCTCGGTGTTTACCGGCAAAGAGACGATCTCCGAAGACGAAGCGCGAGCCTACGCACGCGCGCTTCTCCAACAGAGCAGCCACGATCGGCGCGACGGCAGCCCTGACATCGACGTGGCGCGCGCGGTGAACGACGCATGGTTCGATCAAGGCACCTCACTCATGCGCGTCAACGGCCGCTATCGCACCTCGCTCATCGTCGATCCGCCGGACGGTCACGCTCCCGCGCTCGTGGCGGATATCCGCGACAAGATCGCGGCGAGCAATCGGTACAGCCGCGAGCACCAGGCGGATGGACCGGAGAGTCGCGATCTGCAAGAGCGCTGTCTCTCGTTCAACGCCGGACCGCCCATTCTTCCCGGACCGTACAACAACTTCCTGCAGATCATGCAGTTTCCAGGCTACGTCGTCATCTTCACCGAGATGATTCACGACGCGCGCATCGTGCCGCTTGGCGATACAGCGCCGGCACGGATGCCGCTGCTGCGATGGATGGGAGAACCGCGCGGCCACTACGACAACGACGCGCTCGTCGTCGACTCGCGCAACTTCACGCCTCAGTGGGGACGCGAGTGGGAATCAAAGCTCCATCTGACCGAGCGATTCACGCGCGTCGACCGCGAGACCTTGCTGTACCGGTTCACGATCGACAACCCCGCCGTCTACACGCGGCCATGGACCGCGGAGCTGGCCATGACCCGGTCAGACGAGCAGATGTTCGAGTACGCGTGTCACGAAGGGAATCGCTCGCTCGAAGACATCCTCAGAGGGGCGCGCGCGCAAGAAAACGCGCCGCGCTAAAACGCGGCGGTCATCCGCGTTCGACACGTCCGCCACGCGCCTCGAACCGGGAAACCATCGGCGTCAGAAACGACGAGACTTCCGTTGCGTCGAGCCAACTGCTCTCTAGCAGCTTCAACGTCTCGACGTCACGCAGCTCGCGATCGAGCCGCGCGGCGAGATCGTCGACGCTTGGCATCTCGACGAGCGATGGCGGCTCGCCGAACACCGGATCGAAGTCCACAGGGCTCTCTGGACGAAGGGCGCGCGCGTCGATGAGCCGCATGTACAACGACTGACACGACACCTCCAGGACGCGGCGTCCGTGCGCGAGGCGAAGGCAGAGAAAATCGCGGCGATTCATCGCGGTCATAGCGGCGCGGGTGGCGCGCACGGTTCCACGTGAGCGTGGAATGACGTCAGCTCTCGCGGTCGCGGCGAATCTGGACTTTTTTCCCGCGCAGCGTCGAACGCCGCATCGCGGTCACGACCGAATCCGCAAGATCCTCAGGCACCTCGACGAGCGAAAAGCGGCTACCGATCTCGATGCCACCCAAATCCCTCGCGCTGATGCCCGCTTCGTTGGCAATGGCGCCCACCAGATCGGCGGGACGGATACCCGCGTCTCGGCCAGCCCCCACGAACAGACGAACCATCCGGCCGCCGCTCCCTCCCGAACGCTCAGCGCGGCCCGCGCGGTCTTGGCGATCGGGACGTTCCGCGCGATCGGGACGGCCACGCTTCGGCCGTTCGAAAGGTTCAGCGCGCTCGTCGGTGTCGTGCCGTCGCGGACGAAGCGTGGGCCGCTCCCGCGCGGACGACCGATCCCGGCCAGCGGACTCGCCACGATTCACGTGCGGCGCCGGAATCTCCGCCACATCGTCGCCGTCGCGGCCGATCGCCGCGTGCGCCAGGTGCACGGCGGCAGCGGCGACATCGACGACATCGAACTCCGCCGCCAGCGATTCAATCACCGGACGCACATCGTCGAGTCCGCCTTGCAGCAGACGCTCGCGGATCGAGGCCCGCGTCAGGTCGAGACGCCGGGCGCGCAGATCGGCCACGGTCGGAATCGAACAGACCTCGATCTTCTGACGGACGACACGCTCGATGTTCTTGAGCAACCGGTGCTCGCGCGCGTCGATGAGCGTGATGGCCGTGCCAGGCCGTCCCGCGCGTCCCGTGCGTCCGATGCGATGGACGTACGCTTCCGCGGACGAGGGGAGATCGTAGTTGACGACGTGCGAGATCTGCTCGATGTCGAGGCCGCGCGTGGCGACGTCGGTCGCGATCAGCAGATCCGCCTGACCGCTGCGAAACCGTTTCATGACGCTGTCGCGCTGACGCTGCGCCATGCCGCCGTGCAGCGCGGCGGCGCGATAGCCGTGGGCGGTGATCTTCTCGACGAGATCGTCGACCTCGATACGCGTGCGGCAAAACACGATGACCGACTCCGGGCTCTCCATGTCGAGCACGCGCTGCAGCGCGAGCGCCTTGTGCGCGCGTCCCACCACGTACGCGAGTTGACGGACGCGGGGCACTTTGCCAATCGCCGCCGTCTCTCGCGCAATCGCCACGCGGTGCGGATCTTTCAGGTGACGCTCGGCAATCGCCTCAATCCGCTTGCTCATCGTCGCCGAGAAGAGCGCCGTTTGCCGCTCGTCGGGAACCGCGTCGAGAATCTCTTCGAGATCCTCGGCGAACCCCATGTCCAGCATCTCGTCGGCTTCGTCGAGCACGAGCATCTCGACGGCGCTCAAGTTCAACGCGCCGCGGCGCAGCAGATCGAGCGCTCTCCCCGGCGTGGCGACCACGACATCCGCGCCACGTTCGAGCGCGCGTATCTGTTGCCCAATCGACGCGCCGCCGTACACCGGCACGACGACGCCAGCGCCACGGCCGTATTTGTGCACCGCCTCGGCCACCTGCATCGCCAGTTCGCGCGTCGGCACGAGCACGACGCCGCGTGTCGTCCGCCGCGCCGGGCGCTTTGCTGCCAGCCGCTGAAGCATCGGCAGCGCGAACGCCGCGGTCTTTCCAGTACCTGTCGCCGCAAGGACCGTCAGGTCGCGTCCTGTCAGGAAGAGTGGAATCGTCTCGCGCTGCACAGGCGTCGGCTCTTCGTAGCCAAGCTGCTTGAGCGCGGCACACAGGTGATCGGAAATGCCCAGCGCGGCGAAAGCCTCGGTGGACGCGGAGGGTCGCCGCGTATCAGTCATTAGTTATAGATCCTCTCATACTGCTGTTGACGCTGCTCGCGCCCGCCTGTTCCAACGCCAACTCCCACCGAAGCGATCGCACCGCTCACACTCGACGCGCGGCCATTTCTGAAACCATCGTTCGGAATTCCGAATCTAGCCGGAGCATGTACATATTCTTTCAATAAAGCCGCCTACAAAGGACTTTTGCCGAGCTACGGCTCAAACAAAGATATCCAGTCCCGATTTTGACCGTGTGATTCGGTTGTTGGAGGCCAGTGCATGCAGAGACTCGTACATTGGGTCAGTCGTCACCGTTTTCGAGCGTATTTGTCTGTAGGTTTGTTGGTCGGTTTGTCCGTGTGTCTGCCGCGCACCGCCGCGGCGCAGACCAGCGGTATCGCGGGAGAAGTGAAAGATTCCTCCGGCGCCGTGCTTCCTGGGGTGACCGTCGAGGCCTCCAGCCCTGCGCTGATTGAACAGTCGCGCAGCGCGATCACGGACGGCTCGGGCCGCTACTCGATCACCGGTCTTCGTCCCGGCTCGTATACCGTGACCTTTACCCTGCCCGGCTTCAGCAGCGTCAAGCGCGAGAACATCGCGCTGACCTCTGATTTCACCGCGGCCGTCAACGCCGACATGAAGGTCGGCGCGATTGAAGAAACAGTCGTCGTCGCCGGGGCCTCGCCGCTCGTGGACGTGCAGAGCATCACGACACGCACCGTCATGACGGCCGAAGTCCGCGACGCTATTCCCACCGGGCGCAACATCCAGGCGGTCGGCATCATGATCCCGGGCACGTCGATCGGTGTCGGCGGCGGCGGCGCGTTGTCGCGTGACGTCGGCGGCTCCGGCGCGATGCAACAGTCCCCGCTGCAGTACCGCGGCTCCGGCGACCCGGTGCAGACGATTGAAGGGCTGCGCTTGAACAACCTGTGCGGCACCGGTCAGTACAGCGGTGTCTACTGGAACGACGGCAGCTTCGAAGAATTCAGCTACGTCACCGGCGCCGACTCCGCGGAAATGGGGCAGGGCGGCATGCGCGTGAACATGGTGCCGAGAGATGGCGGCAACACGTTCCGCGGCATCCTCCAGGGCAACTACTCCGGTCCCTGGTCGGCCAGCAACCTGGGTCCCAATCTCGCGGGCGACCTCACCTACCACCCGAACAACACGCTCAAGAACGTCGCGCAACTGCAGAGCGTGTGGGACTTCAATCCCTCCATTGGCGGCCCGATCGTGAAGGATCGTCTCTGGTTCAACTACACGTTCCGCCACAACGGCGTGAACAAGACGGTCGCGGGCTCCTACTACAACGCGTCGTCATCGCCGTTTGTCTACATCCCGGACACCTCGAGACCAGGCATCGACGATGGGCATGTGCGCAGCAACGCGTTCCGCTTTGCCTGGCAGGCCACGTCGAAAGACAAGGTCACGGTCTACCACGACGAGCAGGGCAAATACCGCAACCACTGGGGCATTGCCGCCAACATCCCGCCGGAAGCCTCGGCCATCCAGGTCGAGCCGACCGACTTCGTGCACGTCAGCAAGTGGCAGCGCACGCAGGGGAACAAGCTGATGTTCGAAGCGGGCATCGCGATCTTCGACGCCGAGTACACCGAGCTCTATCAGCCCGGCGTCACCGGGAGTTCCGCGCTCGCGTGGAATCCTTCCGTGATTCAATCCTCGACCGTGTACAACATCTTCGACTCGAGCAGCGGCCAGAACGCCAACGCCTGGAACAGCCCAGCCGACCACTGGTCGCTGCTGCGGACGTACGGGGGCTCTGTGTCGTACGTCACCGGCTCGCACACGATGAAGTTCGGCTCCACGCTCTCGCAAGGTAAACGCAACCTCACGCAGATCTACACCGGCGACGTAACGCCAATCACCTACAACAACGGCGCGCCGGTCTCGGTCACGCTGCGCCTGCCCTACAGCCAAAACGACGGCATCAAGGCAGACACCGGGATGTATGCCCAGGACAAGTGGACGATCGACCGCGTCACGCTGAACCTCGGCCTGCGCTTCGACTGGTTCATCGGCGAGACGCTGCCGGAAGATGTGCTCGCGGGCCGCTTCAACAGCGCGCTCCACTTCCCCACCTGCGCCGATGGCAAGAACAACCCGGCGGCGGGTTGCGTCGGCACGGTCGAGAACTGGAAAGACATCTCGCCACGTGTCGGCTTCGCCTGGGACGTCCGCGGCAACGGCCGCACCGCCGTCAAGGCGAGCATCGCCCGCTACGTCAACGGTGAAGCGGTCGGCACCTCGGCCGCCGCGAACCCGATCACGTCGCTCGGCAAGACCGACGTGCGTCCCTGGACCGACCTCGACGGGAACGGCTCGCCGTTTGACGCGAGCGGCAACATCCAGTTGAACGAACTTGGCACCTCCACGACGTCGGCCAACTTCGGCAAGGGGCTCCCGACGACGAGCACCGACCCGTCGGTCTTGAACGGCTGGTTCAAGCGCGGCTACAACATGGAGTACACGGTGAGCGCGCAGCAGCAGCTCGCCGACACGCTGTCGGTCAACGGCGGCTACTACCGCCGCAAGTTTGGCAACCAGACCTTCACGCAAAATCTGACCTACGGCCTGAGCGCCTATAACAATCCCATCTGTATTACCGCGCCGGCCGATCCCCACTTGCCGAATGGCGGCGGGTACCAGGTCTGCGGGATCTACGACCTAAAGCCGGAAGTGTTTGCCGCGAACCCGACGAGCCAGAGCGAAGTCACCTCTGTCAATAATTTCGGCGGCATCACGGATATGTATCAGGGCTTCGACTTGAACCTCGACAAGCGGTTCGGAAACGGCGCCTTCCTCCGTGGCGGCATCAGCGCCAACTCGCGCACCTTCAACAACTGCAACCTGCTGCAAGCAGGCCCGTCGTCGTTGTCGGCAGGCACGGCGCTCGGCACCGAGATCTACCCGGACGGGTCCTCCTACTGCAATCGTCATTACGCCTATCGTCCTGACGTGAAGCTGCTCGGCTCGTACCGTCTGCCGTACGGCGTGACCCTCAGCGGCACGTATCAGTTCAGCCGTGGCGTGCAGACCGGCGGCGCTGGTCCAAGCGTGATGGCGAACTGGGCGGTCTCGAACGCCATCATCACGCCGTTCCTCGGTCATGCCTGGACGGGTGCGGCCTCGAAGACGATTGCCTTGATGAACGAAGGCATGAACTTCGGCGACCAGAACCTCAGCCAGCTCGACCTGCGTCTGTCGAAGTCGGTCAAGGTCGGCAAATACCGCTTGCGCGGCGATGTCGACCTCTACAACGTCTCCAACAGCAACTGGCCGTACACGTTGAGCTCGACATTCTCGAATGCGAGCAACAGCCAGTGGCTGCAGCCAACGAACGTGCTCCAGTCGCGGTTCGTCAAAATTGGCGGGTCGCTGAACTTCTAGCGTTTCGCAGTCACACCAAAAGAGACGGAGACCGTGAGGGTCTCCGTCTCTTTTGTCTAAAATCCGCCCCGCCTCACCCTAATCCCCCTCATTTCTCACCGCGTCTACGCCCCCACGCCCCGGCGCCACCGTCCGGATTTCCGAATTCCTCCACGCGCACACATAAAAACAGTCGAATAA
The DNA here is from genome assembly GCA_031274845.1 of Acidobacteriaceae bacterium. Classification (GTDB taxonomy): domain Bacteria; phylum Acidobacteriota; class Vicinamibacteria; order Vicinamibacterales; family CAVVIG01; genus CADEEX01. The sequence goes on along the minus strand of JAISPN010000297.1, from coordinate 512 downwards.
TTTCGAAAAATATTTCGCAAATTTTTATCTGTTTCAGCACAATTCGCGGTCGAGGTAACGGCCGCATCGTGTGGCTGCTGGAGGTCATTGCATGCAACGGTTCGTACAGTGGATCGGATGTCGTCGCGCTCGCGCGTGTGTGTCTGTGTTGTTTGTGTGTGCGCTTGTCTGCCTGCCTGGAACGGCCTCGGCACAGACGAGCGGGATCGCGGGTGAAGTAAAAGATTCCTCCGGCGCCGTGCTTCCTGGGGTGACCGTCGAGGCCTCCAGCCCTGCGCTGATTGAACAGTCGCGCAGCGCGGTCACGGACGGCGCGGGACGCTACACCATCACCAATCTTCGGCCCGGTTCGTACACCGTCACCTTTACCCTGCCCGGCTTCAGCACCGTCAAGCGCGAGAACATCGTGCTGACCTCGGATTTCACCGCGGCCGTCAACGCCGACCTGAAAGTCGGCGCGATTGAAGAGACGATCATCGTCGCCGGAGCCTCGCCGCTCGTCGACGTGCAGA
>JAISPN010000092.1 GCA_031274845.1 Acidobacteriaceae bacterium | reverse complement strand
TGCTGACGAAAGACGAAGTCTCGCAGCAGCAGTTCGACGTGGCGCAATCAACCGCCGAGGCGCAAAAAGCGGCCGTCGACACGGCCAAGGCGCAGGTCACCGAAGCCGAAGCCGCGATCAAGACAGCGGAAAGCCGCACCGCGCAAGCGACCGCCGGCGAGGAGCAGGCGCGTGCCCGGCTGCGTGCCGCGCAAACCGCCCCCGAACAGGTAACGGCCATGCGCGCGCAGGCGTCCGCGGCGCAGGCGCGCGTGGAGCAAGCGAAAGCCAACCTCGCGCAAGCCGAGCTCAACCTCGCCTATGCCGTCGTCAAGGCGCCCACGCGCGGCGTGGTGTCGAAGAAAAGCATCAATCCCGGACAGGTCGTGCAAGCGGGCCAGCCGCTTATGTCGATCGTCGACATCGACAACGTCTGGATCACCGCCAACTTCAAAGAGACCCAGCTCTCCGACATGAAGGCGGGACAGAAGGTCACGATCGACGTCGATGCCTACGGCGGCCGCAAATTCTCGGGACGCGTGGACAGCATCGCGGCGGCCACTGGCGCGCGCTTTAGCCTCCTGCCGCCTGAAAACGCCACCGGCAACTTCGTCAAGGTCGTGCAGCGTGTGCCGGTCAAGATTGTGCTCGAGGGCAACCAGGATGCCGAACGCGTCCTGCGTCCCGGCATGTCGGTCACGCCGACGGTGTATACGCGATAGCCATCAGAGCCGCTTGTCGCTGACAAGCGCGGGATAGTCGAGCGGATCAGGAGCGATGTCGGAACAGAAACACATCAACCCGTGGATCATTGCCATCTCGGTGATGTTCGCCACCTTCATGGAGGTGCTGGACACCACGGTGGTGAACGTGTCGCTGCCACACATCGCCGGCAGTCTTTCGGCCAGCATCGACGAGGCGACGTGGGTGCTCACCTCGTATCTGGTCGCCAACGCCATCATCCTGCCGATGACCGGCTGGCTGGCCGCGACGTTCGGGCGCAAGCGGCTGCTCATGATCTCGGTCGTCGGGTTCACCATCGCGTCGTTCCTGTGCGGGCTGGCGCCGACGCTGCCGCTGCTCATCGTGTTCCGCATCATGCAGGGCGCGACCGGCGGCGTGATGCAGCCGCTCTCCCAGGCCATCATGCTCGAAACCTTTTCCCCAAAAGATCGCGGGAAGGCGATGGGCTTCTGGGGCCTCGGCATTGTCGTCGCGCCGATTCTCGGCCCGGTGCTCGGCGGCTGGCTGACCGATACCTATAGCTGGCGCTGGGTGTTCTACATCAACCTTCCGGTGGGCATCACCTCGATCGTGATGACGCACCTCTACATCTTCGATCCGGCGTATCTGAAGGAGCAGCGGACCAAGAGCGTCGATTACTGGGGCATCGGCATGCTCGCGCTCGGCATCGGCGCGCTGCAGATCGTGCTCGACAAGGGACAGCAGGACGACTGGTTCGAATCGACCTTCATCGCCGCGCTGGCGGTCGTCAGTGTCGTGACGCTCGTCTCGCTCGTCATCCACGAGCTGACGACCGACGAGCCGATTGTCGATCTGCGCGTGTTCAAGGCGCGCAGTTACGCCATCGGCGTGTTCCTCATCTCCATCGTCGGCTTCGTGCTCTACGGCAGCATGGTGCTGCTGCCGGTCATGCTGCAGACGCTGCTCGGCTATCCGCCGCTGCAAGCCGGCATCGCGATGGCGCCACGCGGCGTCGGCTCGTTTCTGATGATGCCGCTCACCGGCCTCATGACCGGCCGCTTCGATCCGCGAAAACTCCTCACCATCGGCTTGCTCATTGGCGGCAGCACGCTGCTCTGGCTCTCCGGGCTGAATCTGCAGGCGGGCTACTGGGATATCTTCTGGCCGCAACTCCTGCAGGGCGTCGGCATGTCGATGCTCTTCGTCCCGCTGACGACCGTGGCGATGGACCCCATTCCACGCGAGCGCATGGGATACGCCACCAGCCTGTTCAACCTGATGCGCAACATCGGCGGCAGCATCGGCATTGCCGCCACGAGCACCCTGCTCACGCGCACGCAGCAAGCGACGACGACGCTGTACGGCGCGCACGTCACGCAATTCGACCCGGCGGCGCAAAGCCTCTTTGCGCAGATGGAGGCGGCATTCATCGCCGCGGGCGCCGACGCGGTGACGGCCTCGGAACGCGCGTACGCGTCGCTCTTCGGCATGGTGCAGCAACAAGCCTCAATCGTCTCGTTCGTCGGCTTGTTCCAACTGCTTGGCTGCCTCTTCCTCGCGCTGATTCCGCTGGTGCTGCTGATGCAGCGTCCACGCGGTCAGGCCCCTCCGGGCGCCGGCGCGCACTAACGCACTCACGCGGTGACGCGGCGAGGCCCGTCCCTTCGAGCGTCTCTTCGCCGTACGTTCCTGTACACTCGTCGCGTGCGCATCACGGTTCTTCTCGTTGCTCTACTCGCCGTCAGCGTGAGCGCGCAGACGCCTGCGCCGCCCGCGGCAGTCACAACACGTCCAGCGTTTGCTGAGTGGCTGCGCCAACTCAAAGCCGACGCGATCGAGCGCGGCATCCGTCCGGAGATCGTCGACGAGGCGCTCTCTGGCCTCAAGGAACCGCTGCCGGCCGTCCTCGAACGCGATCGCGCGCAGGTGGAAACGGTGCTCGCCATCGAGCAGTACATCAACCGCCAGATCACCGCCACGCGTCTTCGCGACGGACGGCGTCTCGTTACGGAGCAGCGGACGACGCTCGACGCGGTGGCCGACGCGTACGGCGTGCCGGCCTCGATTCTGGCGGGCATCTGGGGACTCGAATCCAACTTCGGACGCTTCAGCGGCACGCGGCCGACGGTCCACGCGCTCGCGACGCTCGCCTGGGACCCGCGCCGCGCGAGCTTCTTCCGCGAAGAGCTGTTTGCCGCATTACAGATTCTCGACCACGGCGACATCAGCGTGCAGGAGATGCGCGGATCATGGGCCGGCGCGATGGGCCAGCCGCAATTCATGCCGTCGAGTTATCTCCAGTACGCCGTCGATGTCGATGGCGACAACCGCAGAGACATCTGGTCCACGCCCGCCGACGTCTTCGGCTCGATTGCCAACTACCTGCGCGGTCACGGGTGGACGCCGGACCAGCCGTGGGGACTCGAAGTCTCCGTGCCCAAGGCCGCGTTCTCGACGATTACCTCAACCATCGCGCGGCGCGAAGGCTCCTGCAAGGCGATGCGCGACATGACCGTCCGCCTGCCGATGACGGAATGGCAGACGCTCGGCGTGCGCACGCTCAACGGCGCGCCGCTCGCCGACTCGTCCGAGGAGGCGTCGCTCGTCGCCGGATCGACGCGCCGCTTTCTCGTATACGCCAACTACGATGCGCTGCTTGAGTACAACTGCGCGCACGCCTACGCGCTGACCGTCGCGCTGCTCGGCGAAGACGTGCTTCGCCCCTCGGCCGCGCCCACGCCCATCCGCCAGGCGGCGCCGCAGCCCAAAAAACCACAGCCGAAGCCCGGACCAGCCAACCCCGGCCGTCGCCAGTAGTTTTACAATCGGTCTATGACCGTTCAGACCGACGACCGCGGCATCGTCACCACGTGCGATCAGTGCAGCCAAAAGAATCGCCTGTTGTGGACACGTCTTGGCGGAGAGGTGCAGTGCGGACAGTGCAAGCACCCGCTCGA
>JAISPN010000181.1 GCA_031274845.1 Acidobacteriaceae bacterium | reverse complement strand
ATCACCGAGCTCAGAAGAAATCCGCACGCCCCCGACAACACATAGATGATCGTCGTCCTGCCGGGTCCGATGATTTCGGCCATGTCGGGACCGATCTGACGCACCCACAGCATGTTCATCACGATGTGCAGCAACCCGCCGTGCAGCCACGACGCGGTGAGAATCGTCCACCAGGCGTTGAAGCCAAAGACCGGATACGCGCCGCTTGCGCCGAACACGAAGAGCGCCGTCCCGCTCGGCGACAGGAAGTCGAATCCGCCGCCCATCGTCCGCAGTTCACGTCCTGACGCCAATAGCGTGAAGAGATAGATCAGCGCCGACGCGCCGATGACGAACGGCGTGAAGCCGAAATCAACGCCCAGCCGCCGGATGATTGGCGCAAAGCCCCACAGCCCGGGATTGACGCGGCCGCACGTATAGCAGCGCTCGTCGTTGACGCCGACAAGCGATCCGCAGTTCGGACAGATGACGGAGCCTTCTTTCTTCCGGCCCAACATAGATTTAGTCTTCCGCCTCGACCTGTTTCTTCGGACGCATGTTGCTGGCGAGCACGCGCTTCCTGAACCGGATGCTGTTCGGCGTCACTTCCACCAGTTCATCGTCGTTGATGAACTCGATCGCCTGTTCGAGTCCCAGCTTGCGCGGCGGCACCAGACGAATCGCTTCGTCGGCTGACGAGGCGCGCATGTTCGTCTGCTTCTTTTCTTTCGTGACGTTGACGTCCATGTCGGACTGCCGGGAGTTCTCGCCGATGATCATCCCCTCGTAGACCTGCACGCTCGGGTCGATGAAAATCTCGCCGCGCTCCTGCAGGTTGTAGATGGCATACGCCGTCGCGACGCCTGTGCGGTCGGCCACGAGCACGCCGTTGGCGCGCGCGGCAATCGGTCCGTGCCACGGCTCCCAGCTTGAGAAGATGTGGTTCATGATGCCGGTGCCACGGGTATCGGTCATGAACTGCGAGCGGAAGCCGATGAGACCGCGCGCCGGAATGCGGAATTCGAGCCGCACGCGTCCGCTGCCGTTGTTGACCATCTTCGTCAACGTCCCGCGACGCTCACCCGCCTGCGCAATGACGACGCCCTGATGATCCTGCGGCACGTCGATGACCAGTTCCTCGACCGGCTCCATCACGACGCCGCCCACCTCTTTCGTCACGATATCGGGACGGGAGACCTGCAGCTCGAATCCTTCGCGACGCATCATCTCGATGAGAATCGCCAACTGCAACTCGCCGCGCCCGATGACTTTCATCTGCTCCGGCGTGTCGGTCGGCTCGACGCGGATCGAGACGTTGCCGAGCAGTTCCCGATCGAGACGATCTTTCAACTGCCGCGAGGTGACGTACTGCCCGTCTCGTCCGGCCATCGGCGACGTGTTCACGCCGAAGATCATCGACACCGTCGGCTCGTCGATGGCAATGGGCGGAATCGGCACCGGCGCGTCGACGTTGGCAATCGTTTCGCCGATCGTGATGTCCTCGATGCCCGCAAGACAGACGATATCGCCGGCGGCGGCCTCCTGAATGTCGACGCGCTTCAACCCTTCAAACGCGAAGAGCTTCGTCACGCGCGTCGCCTGCACCGCCTGATTGAGCTTGCAGACGGCGACCTGATCGCCCACCTTCACCCGTCCGTTGAAGATGCGGCCGATGGCGATGCGTCCCAGATAGTCGCTGGAATCGAGGTTGGCGACGAGCAGTTGGAGCGACGCCTCCGGGTCACCTTTGGGCGGCGGCACGTGCGCCACAATCGCGTCGAACAGCGGACGCAGATCGTCGCCGGCGCCGCTCGAATCGGTCGAGCAGATGCCGCGCTTCGCGTTCGCGTAGAGCACGGGAAATTCCAGTTGATCTTCGGTGGCGTCGAGGTCGATGAACAGATCGAAGACCTCGTTCAACACTTCCTGCGGCCGCGCATCGGGCCGATCGATCTTGTTGACGACGACAATGGGCGTCAGGTGACGTTCGAGCGCCTTCCGCAGCACGAACCGGGTTTGCGGCAACGGACCTTCCGAGGCGTCGACGAGCAGCATGACGCCGTCAACCATCGACAGCGTGCGCTCGACCTCGCCGCCAAAATCGGCGTGTCCCGGCGTATCGACGATGTTGATCAGGTGATCGTTGTAGTGGACCGCGGTGTTCTTGGCGAGGATGGTGATGCCACGTTCCCGCTCGAGATCGTTGCTGTCCATCGCCCGTTCGGCGACACGTTCGTTGGCACGGAAGGTTCCGCTCTGGTGCAAGAGCGCATCAACCAGGGTGGTCTTCCCGTGATCGACGTGAGCGATGATGGCGACATTACGTCTGAGAGGATTCGCAACAGGCATCCTCCCAGTATAGCTGCCCGAGAACGATGTCCGCTTCTCCCGCCGTCAGTGTCAACGGCGTTACATGAGCGGCCGCGCTCGCGCGAACGCGCACAACACGCCTCATCACCACGCAGATCCATCTGATATACATCTCGTATATCATTAAGCCCACGATGCGAGCCTTGATTGATATGACCGATGCGCAAGTCGACGCGCTCGACACCCTTGCCAAGCGGGAACGCCGGTCGCGCGCGGCGCTCATCCGCGCGGCGATCGACGGCTACCTCGCCCGCCACCGCCACACGCAAGTCGAGGACGGCTTTGGACTATGGGGCAAGCGGAAGGTCGATGGTCTGGCGTATCAGGAGAAGGTGCGCGGCGAATGGTAGGCGCGCTCTTCGACACCAACATCCTCATCGACCATCTGAACGCGATTCCTCAGGCCCGCAAAGAGATCGCCCGCTACAAGGACCGGGCCATCAGCATCATCACCTGGATGGACGTGATGGCCGGAGCAAGTGCCGATCTCGTCGAGCCGACGAAGCGTTTTCTCGAAGGCTTCTCCGTCATCGCGCTGGACGACGCGGTGGCGAGCCGGGCGGTGGAACTCCGCCGGACGCACCGCATCAAACTCCCGGACGCGGTCATCTGTGCCACGGCCCATGCCACCAGACGCCTGCTGATTACCCGCAACACCAAGGATTTCCCGCCCGACGACCCGGGCATCCGCGAACCGTACACCCTGTAGCGGAACAGCGCCGCGTTAGTGCGGATCGAATCGATCGAGCTCGGCAAGAAGCGCGCGGGCGCGGTCGGCGAACTGCGGGTTGTCCAACACCAGTTGCACGAACAGACGCGCATCCTCGGGCTGCTGCAGGTCGTACAACGCCACGGCGGTGTTGAACTGCGCGGTCGCCTGCATCCGGCGGTCAGCATCGATGGTGTCCTGCCGGTGCGCGATCTGACGGCCGAGGCGTTCGGACGGCTCGCCTGACGCACGAAAGCCGTCGATCTCCTCGGCCAGCACCGCAATTTCCTTCTCGAAACACGCGGCGGTCTCCGAGGCGATCAGTGCCGTCTCCTCCCACACCTGCTGTTCGGCCAGAATCGACTGTAAATAAAAGCCGGTGTCGCAGCCATCGACGTGACGCT
>JAISPN010000172.1 GCA_031274845.1 Acidobacteriaceae bacterium | reverse complement strand
AGCATCCCGATCCGCGGCGGTTGCTGATGCCGGAAGACTGGGAAGGCTTTCCGCTTCGGAAGGACTACCCGGTGCAGATTCGCAAGACGCCGACGACGACCGAACCGATGCAGGTGACGGAGGAAGAGTTCCGCCGCAACGTCGAGAAGGATCGTCTTGCTCGGAAGTGACGTTGTCGTCCGGGCACTGAAAGAATCGATCGCGCTGCACGAGCAATCGTCAGCGGCGGTCGGCCCGGTGGTCGCGGCGGCGGACGTGATTGTGCGGGCGTTGCGCGCGGGCGGCAAGGTGCTGGCGTTTGGCAACGGTGGCAGCGCGGCGGATGCGTCGCATGTGGCGGCGGAGCTGGTGGGACGGTTTCAGCGCCAGCGTCGCGGTCTGGCGGCGCTCGCGCTCATCGCCGATGCAAGCGTGGTGACGAGCGTGGCGAACGACGAAGGCTACGAGCGGGTATTTGCCCGTCAGGTCGAGGCGCTTGGCCGGCACGGTGATGTGGCGTTCGCGATCAGCACGAGCGGCGCGTCGCCCAATGTGCTCGCGGCGCTTGATGCGGCGCGCGCGCAAGGACTTGAGACGATCGCGTTGACTGGACGGGATGGTGGTCCGATCGGTCGCGCGGCGGCGATTCATATCAACGTGGCGTCGAACCTGACGCCGCGTGTGCAGGAAGTGCATCGCACGCTGTTGCATGCGATGTGTGAGCTGGTGGAAAACGCGTTCGTCGAACGCTGATCCACCGTGGTGAGAGCGCCCGCACGAGCGGGCGAGCGTTGAGGCTATGCCGGATATCCGAACCGAGACAATGACCGTCAACATGGGGCCCCAGCACCCCAGCACGCACGGCGTGCTGCGGCTGGTCCTCGAACTTGACGGCGAAGTCATCCGCTCGGCTGTTCCGACCATCGGCTATCTCCACACCGGCATCGAGAAAACCGCGGAGCAGAAGAAGTGGCAGCAGGTGATCCCGCTCGTCGAGCGCATGGATTACCTGAGCGCGCAGTCGAACAGCATGGCCTACGCCATGGCGGTCGAGAAGCTGCTCGGCCTCGAGCTTCCGGAGCGGGTGAAGAACATCCGCGTGCTCATCGCGGAGTTGCAGCGCATCAACAGCCATCTGGTGTGGCTCGGCACGCACGGCATGGAAGTCGGCGCCGTGTCGGTGATGCTCTACTGCTTCCGTGAGCGCGAGCTCCTGCTCAACCTGAACGAGATGCTCGCCGGGTTCCGGCTGTTTCCAAGCTACATGCGCATTGGCGGCGTGCGCGAAGACTTGCCGCGCGGATTCCACGAGGCGGTGCGTGAGTTTATTAATCGCCTCGAAGTGAAGCTCGGCGAGTACGAAGATCTGCTGACGAAAAACGAGATCTACATCAAGCGGACGCAGACCGTTGGCGCGATCACCGCGGAGAACGCGATTACGTGGGGGCTGGTCGGCCCGATCGCGCGCGCCGCGGGCGTGCCGTACGACGTGCGCAAAGTGTTTCCGTATCTTGGCTACGAGACGTACGACTTCACCGTGCCGACGCGCACGGAGGGGGACGTGTACGCGCGCTATCAGATCCGCGTCGCCGAGATGCGAGAAAGCATCAAGCTGGTGCGTCAGGCGCTCGATCGCATCCCGCCGATTGGCATCTATGCCGTCGCGGACCCGCGGATTACGCCGCCGCCCAAGGACAGGGTCTATACAGAGATGGAAGCGCTGATTCAGCACTTCCTCATCCACTCGCAGGGCTTTACGGTGCCGCAAGGCGAAGCGTATGTCCCGGTGGAAGGACCGCGCGGAGAGCAAGGCTTCACGGCGATCTCCGACGGCAGCAACCGTCCCTGGCGCATGAAGGCGCGCTCGCCTTCGCTGCTGGCGTGCCAGGCGCTCGAGTCGCTCATCGTCGGAGGACAAATTGCGGACGTCATCGCCGTCATCGGCTCGATCGACGTCGTGATGGGAGATGTGGACCGGTGAGCTTCCATCCACCGATGGCGTACGACGCCACGTTTCAGAGATCAAAGCGGACGCTGGCCGAGCCAGGCGAGCCGTTCACGTATACGGCGGAGAACCGCGCGAAGCTCGACGAGATCGTCGCGCGCTATCCCGCCGAGCAACGCCGCTCGGCGGTGCTGCCGGCGCTCTATCTGGTGCAGTACCAGCAGGGTTACATCACCGGGCACGCGATGGAGTACGTCGCTGGCCTCCTCGGCATCACGCCGGCGGATGTGGAAGATGTCGTGTCGTACTACACGATGTTCTACACGAAGCCGGTGGGGAAGTTCGTGCTGAGCGTCTGCCGCACGCTGTCGTGCGCCATTAACGGCGCCGAGCGTGTCGTTCATGAGTTGTGCCATCAGTTGCACGTCAAGCCGGGCGAGACCGACGCGACCGGCACCTTCACCGTGCTCGAAGTCGAATGCCTCGGCGCGTGCGACAAGGCGCCGGTCATCATGGTGAACGACGCCTGGCACGAGAAGCAGTCGCCGGACACGGTGAAGCAGTTGCTCGACGATCTGCGGGCCAAGGGGGAGTCGTCGTTGACCGACTGTCACATGGCCGCGAAGGTGAAGGGCTAGGGTGTCACTGATGGAACCGCTCATCACCCAATTTGTCCGCGAGCCGAACGGCTTCACGCTCGACCACTACCTGCAGAAACAGCACGGGTACGAAGCGCTGCGCACGGCGCTCACGCAGACGCCGGATCAGATCATCGAGCTGGTCAAGGCGTCCGGCTTGCGTGGACGCGGCGGCGCCGGATTCCCGACCGGCATGAAGTGGCAGTTCGTCGACAAGAAATCGGCGAAGCCGCGCTACATCGTCTGCAACGCGGACGAGAGCGAGCCGGGGACGTTCAAGGATCACGTGATCATGGAGCGCAATCCGCACCTGCTCATCGAAGGGTGCGCGATCGGCTGCTACGCGATTGGCGCGAAGGTCGCCTACATCTACATTCGCGGCGAGTTCTATCACGTGCAGCGCGTCCTCGAACGGGCGATCGACGAGGCGCGCGCCAAGGGCTACATCGGCAAGAACATCTTCGGCTCCGGCTTCGACTGCGAGGTGTACGTGCACCGCGGCGCCGGCGCGTACGAAGCGGGCGAGGAAACGGCGCTGCTCGAATCGCTCGAAGGCAAGCGCGCGCAGCCGCGCAATAAGCCGCCATTTCCGGCGGTGGCCGGTCTGTACGGCTGCCCGACCGCGGTCAACAACGTCGAGACGCTCTCCAACGTCCCGCTGATTGTGAACAAGGGCGCGGAATGGTTCGCGGCGCTCGGTCCAGAGAAGAACGGCGGGCCGAAGCTCTACTGCGTCAGCGGCCACGTGAAGAAGCCGGGCGTGTTCGAAGCGTCAATGAACATCACGTTGCGCGAGCTGATTGAAAGCGACCAATTCGCGGGCGGCGTACGCGATGGCCGGACGCTCAAGGCGGTTATCCCCGGCGGATCGTCGGTGCCGATTCTGCTGCCGGATCAGCTCGACGTGCAGGCCAGCTTCGACGGCGTGGCCAAGGCGGGGTCGCTCCTCGGTTCCGCGGCGATCATCGTCCTCGACGATACGACCTGCATGGTCTGGCTCGCGCAGAATCTGCTGCACTTCTACAAGCACGAGTCGTGCGGCAAGTGTACGCCGTGCCGCGAAGGCACCGACTGGCTCTTCAAGCTGCTCTCGAAGATCGAAAACGGTCAGGGGCAGATGCGCGACATCGACTTGCTGAACAGCATCGCTGGCAACATCACCGGCAAGACGCTGTGCGCGTTTGGTGATGCCGCGTCGACGCCGGTGCTGACGACCATCAAGAATTTCAGGCACGAATTCGAAGCGCACGTGCGCGAAGGCCGTTGCACGGTGCCGGCCGCGTGGCGCGCGTCTCAGCCGGTGGGAGCGCATTAAGTGTTTCCGGTCATTGTTGGCCAGATCGGCCTGCTGCTCGTCGTCTGGTTCGCGCTGCAAATATCGGCCGCCGTGTGCGTCTACTGCGAACGCAAGTGGGCCGCCTATCTGCAGCAGCGCGTCGGGCCGACGCGCGTCGGTTATGCCGGCCTGCTTCAGCCGCTCGCGGACATTGTCAAGTTGATGTTCAAGGAGAATCTGCGGCCGAAGGGCGCGGACCCGTTCCTGTTTTATCTGGCGCCGGTCATTTCAGCGACCGCCTGCTTTGCCGCGTTTGCCGTCGTGCCGTTTGGCGGCGAGACGACGCTGTTCGGGTTGCTTGACGCGCCGATGCGCCTGCAGGTGGCCGACGTCAACGTCGCGGTGTTGGTGGTGTTTGCCATCGCCTCGATGGGGATCTACGGCATCGTGCTCGCGGGCTGGAGTTCGAACAGTAAGTATTCGCTGCTCGGCGGCCTGCGCGCGTCGGCGCAGATGATCAGCTACGAGTTGTCGTATGCGCTGTCGCTCGTGGGCGTCATCATTCTCGCCAACTCGATGTCGCTTGCCGACATCGTCGAGAAGCAGAGCCACGTCTGGTACATCGTGCTGCAGCCGCTCGGCTTCCTGATTTATTTGACGGCCGGCATCGCGGAAACCAATCGCGCGCCATTCGACTTTCCGGAAGCCGAACAGGAACTAGTCGCCGGCTATCACACGGAATACAGCTCGATGCCGTTCGCGCTGTTCTTCCTCGCCGAGTACGTGAACATGGTGACCGTGTCGGCGGTGGCGACGAGCCTGTTTCTCGGCGGGTGGCTCCTGCCGGGCATCAATACCGGCGGCTGGGGCTGGATGGTGTTTCTCGCCAAGGTGTTCGTCCTGCTGTTCCTCTACATCTGGATCCGCTGGACGTTGCCGCGTTATCGCTACGACCAACTGATGGCGTTCGGCTGGAAGTTTCTGCTCCCGGCGGCGGTCATCAACCTTCTTGTGACGGCCGCGGCCGTCCTGTATCTCGGCGTATGACGCTCTTCTACCTGTTCGCGGCCATTGCCGTGCTCGCGTCGCTGCTGGTCGTCGCCCAGCACAACCCGGTGTACAGCGTCATGCTGCTCATCGCGTCGTTTGGCGCCTTGTCAGGGCTGTATGTGTTGCTCGACGCGCCGTTTGTCGCGGTGATTCAGATCATCGTCTACGCGGGCGCGATCATGGTGCTCTTCCTCTTCGTCGTCATGCTCCTGAACGCGCCGCGGGAAGACACCGATTACGACATTCGTGTGCATCCGTTGTTCCGGCGCGGACCGCTCTGGTTTGGCGCGGCGCTGGCGGTCTGTCTGGCCGCGGAACTCGCCTGGGCTCTGGGCGCGACGCGGATGCGATCCGGGTTTCCAGCGGCGCAGATGGTGTCGGTCGAGACACTGGGACACCGGTTGTTTACCGACTATGCCTTCCAGTTCGAAGTCACGTCCGTGCTGATTCTGGTCGCGATGATTGGCGCGGTGATTATGGCGCGGCACGACGAACCTGGCGGGAAGCAGTGATGCCGACGCTCAACGACTACCTCATGCTCTCGGGCATTCTCTTTGCGATTGGCACCGCGGGTGTCTTCGTGCGCCGCAACATCATCACCGTGTTGCTGTCGGTCGAAATCATGCTGAACGCGGTGAACCTGTCGTTTGTCGCCTTCGGGCGCCAGATGGGATACGCCGACGGACAGATCATCGTGTTCTTCGTCATGACGGTGGCGGCGGCCGAAGCCGCCGTGGGGCTGGCGATTGTGATTGCTCTTTTCCGGCACCGGGAATCGCTCAACCCGGATACCTTCACGATGTTGAAGTGGTGATGGGACGCTGATGCTGCTACTCATTCCGCTTCTGCCGTTTTTCGGGTTCCTCGTCAACGCCTCGTTCGGGCGTCGCCTGACCAAGTCTGCCTCCGGCAGCGTCGCCTGCGCGGTGATGCTGGCGGCCTTCGGCGTCGCGGCGCTCTCGGTGTGGCAACTGCTCGGCATGGACGCGCACAACCGCGCCATCGAGCAGCACGTCTTCGACTGGATCGTCGCGGGCGATTTCCGCGCACCGCTCACGCTCCGGCTCGATCCGCTCTCGTCGCTGATGATTCTCGTCATCACCGGCATCGGGTCGCTGATTCATATCTACTCGACGGCGTACATGCACGAGGAGATCGATTCCGAGTACGCGCGCTACTTCTCGTACCTGAATCTCTTCGCGTCGTTCATGCTCGTCCTCGTCCTCGGCGCGAACTTCCTCGTGATGTTCGTCGGCTGGGAAGGCGTGGGTCTCTGCTCGTATCTGCTGATTGGGTTCTACTACCAGAAGAAATCGGCCTCTGACGCCGGCAAGAAAGCGTTCATCGTCAACCGCGTTGGCGACTTCGGCTTCATTCTCGGCGTGCTGCTGCTGTTTGTCCGCTTCGGCTCGGTTGACTTTCAGGAGATCGCGCGTCACGCGGCGGGCCTCAGCCCAGAAGTGGCGTTCGGCACGTTGTCGCTGGCGACGCTACTGTTGTTTGTCGGCGCCACCGGGAAATCGGCGCAGATTCCGCTCTACATCTGGTTGCCGGACGCGATGGAAGGGCCGACGCCGGTCTCCGCGCTCATCCACGCCGCCACGATGGTGACGGCGGGCGTGTACATGATCGGGCGTAACGCCGTGCTCTTCAGCCATGCGCCGGAGACGTTGCAAGTGATCGCCGTCGTGGGCGTCGTTACCGCGTTCATGGCCGGCACGATCGGTCTCGTTCAGAACGACATCAAACGCGTGCTGGCTTACTCAACCGTGTCGCAACTGGGCTACATGTTCCTCGCCATGGGCGTGGGCGCGTATACCGCCGGCATCTTCCATCTCTACACGCACGCCTTCTTTAAGGCGCTCATGTTCCTTGGGTCCGGCGCGGTCATTCACGCGCTGGCGGGCGAGCAGGACATCCGGCGGATGGGCGGGTTGAAATCCGAGCTGCCGGTCACCTACTGGACGTTCCTCATTGGCGCGCTGGCGATTGCCGGTGTTCCGCTCCTCTCCGGCTTCTTCAGTAAGGACGAAATTCTCTACCGCACGTACGCCAGCGGGCACACCTGGCTGTGGGTGCTGGGCGTGGCGACGTCGCTGCTGACGGCGATTTACATGTTCCGTCTCGTGTTCCTGACGTTCCACGGCACGCGGGCAACGGCGGACGTTGTGGCGGCGGCCCAGCACGGTCACGACGGCGGTCACGGCCACGACGATGCGCACGGCCATGACGCGCACGGTCATCACCTGCACGATGCGCCGAAGCCGATGGCGTTTGCGCTGATTGTGCTCGCGGTCGGTTCCATCCTCGCCGGCTACGTCGGCGTGCCGCAGGTGATTGGCGGATCGAATCGCATCGAACAGTTCCTCGAACCTAGCTTCACCGTCAGCGAACGCGCCGGGGCCGACATCGCGGGTCTCGATGCGGTCCGCGAACACCAGAGCGAAGAGAGCGGCCCGGAACTCATGTTGATGGCCGTCTCGTCGCTCATCGCGCTCTCCGGCATCGGCATCGCGTTCTTCTTCTTCCAGAAGAACCCGTCGGCGTCCGACTCGGTGGCGACGCAATTCGCCGGCCTCCGGACGCTGCTCTCGAACAAGTACTACGTCGACGAACTCTACGACGCCACCATCATCCAGCCGATCAAAATCGTGTCGGAAGAAGGGCTGTGGAAGGCGGTCGACGCGAAGGTGATTGACGGAAGCGTCAACGGCGTGGCCGAAAGCGTGGGGAGTCTGAGCGAACTCCTGCGCCGGCTGCAGACCGGCTCGGTGCGCGCGTATGCAGCCTCGCTGTTCCTCGGCGTCGTGTTGACGCTCGGTTACTACCTCTGGCGGTAGGAGAGATGTCCTTTCCGATTCTCACATCGCTCGTTGTGCTTCCCATCGTCGGCGCGTTGGCGTTGTTCGCGCTGCGCGACGAGGAAGAAAACGAGCGCGCGATTCAAATCTTCTCGCTGGTCGTGGCGATCGCGGTATTCGCGGTCACGCTGCTGCTCTGGGCGCGCTTTGATTCGGCCTCGGCCGATTTCCAGTTCGTCGAGCATCACGCCTGGATTCCATCGTTCGGCATCTCCTATAACGTCGGCATCGACGGCATCAGCCTGCTGCTCATCGTCCTCACCGGATTCCTGACGCCCATTGCGCTGCTCTGCTCGTGGGAGTCGGTGCACAAGAAGACGCGCGCCTTCTGCATGGCGGTGCTGCTGCTCGAAGCGGCGATGATCGGCGTGTTCGTCTCGCTCGATCTGTTCCTGTTCTACGTGTTCTGGGACGCGATGCTGATTCCGATGTACTTCCTGATCGGCATCTGGGGCTACGACCGCCGCATCTACGCCTCGCTCAAGTTCCTGCTCTACACGATGGCGGGCAGCGTGTTGATGCTGCTGGCGATTCTCGGTCTGGCGTGGTTGCACCAGACGACGGCCGGGAGCTACAGCTTCGATCTGCTGGCGCTCTACAGCCTGCCGATTCCCGAGCACCTGCAGTTCTGGTTCTTCCTGGCGTTCGCGCTCGCCTTCGCCATCAAGGTGCCGCTCTTTCCGTTTCACACCTGGTTGCCCGATGCGCACGTCGAGGCGCCCACGGCGGGCTCGGTCATTCTGGCGGGCGTGCTGCTGAAGATGGGCACGTATGGGCTGGTGCGGTTTGCGTTCCCGCTGTTCCCGGCCGCCGCGACCTTCTTCGCGCCGTATCTTGCGTTCCTCGCGGTGGTTGGCATCATCTACGGCGCGCTCGTCGCGATGGTGCAGCCGGACATGAAGAAGCTGGTGGCCTATTCGAGCGTCAGCCATCTGGGATTCGTCGTGCTCGGGATCGCCACGCTGAACACGCAAGGCGTGCAGGGCGCCGTGTACCAGATGCTGAACCACGGCATCAGCACCGGCGGGCTCTTCCTCATCGTCGGCATGTTGTCCGATCGCCGTCACACGCGCCTCATCTCGGAGTACGGCGGGCTGAAGCTGGTGACGCCGCATCTGGTGGCCGCGTTTCTCATCATCACGCTGTCGTCGATTGGCCTGCCGGGGCTCAACGGATTTGTCGGCGAATTCCTGATTCTGCTCGGGACGTTTGCGTGGAATCCGAAGTTCGCGGTGTGTGCGGCAACCGGCGTGATTCTGTCGGCCACCTACATGCTCTGGATGTTTCAGCGCGTCAACTACGGTACCGTCAGCGAGAAGAACCGCGCGCTGCCCGACTTGAAGCCGCGCGAGTGGGCGCTACTGGTGCCGGTGATTGCGCTGGCGATCCTGATGGGGGTTCTGCCGAATCTGTTCCTGCGTCCGATTGCGCCGTCGGTCGAGCGCATGCTCGAACAGGTGAGACGCGGCGCGCCGGTCGAGGCAAACGCCAGCGGACGCGACGTGACGCCGCGCGCGGGAAATTGACATGTCTACTTCTTTGAACGCGATCGTCCCCATGGCCTGCGTGGTCGCGGCCGCGATTGCCGCGATCGTGGCCGAAGCGTTTCGCGCGCCCGGCGAGCGGATGCCGATCGGGCCGCTTGGCGCGATTGGGCTCATCGGCGCGGCGGTCGCGTCGTTCCTGCTGTGGGACCACCACGCCGTCAGCTTCGGCGTCGTGTCCGCCGACAACTACGCGCTCTTTGTCACCTTCATCCTGATTGCCGTCGGCTTGCTGTCGCTGGCGCTCGCGGGGCCGGTGATTGAACGTCAGGGGCTTCCCGTGGGCGAGTACTACGCGCTGCTCCTCTTCTCGCTGGGCGGCATGATCCTGATGGCGATGGCGACAGATTTAATCGTCATCTTCCTCGCGCTCGAAGTGCTCTCGATTGGCGTCTACGTGCTGACCGGCATCCGTCGCGATTCGCCGGCCTCGGTGGAAGCGGCGTTTAAATATTTCCTGCTGGGCGCCTTTGCCAGCGCGTTCTTCCTTTACGGAATCGCCTTCACCTACGGCGTCACCGGCAGCACGCGGCTCGATCGCATCGGCACCGTCATCGCCGCGCAGGCGATGTCGCCATCGCCGATGCAGTTACTGGCGATGGGGCTGCTGTTTGTCGGCTTCGCGTTCAAGGTCGCGGCCGTGCCGTTTCACATGTGGACGCCGGATGCCTACGAAGGCGCGCCTCCCTCGGTCACCGGCTTCATGTCCACTGGTGTAAAGGCCGCGGCCTTCGCCGCGTTCGCGCGCGTGTTCCTGTCGGCGCTCGCGCCGATGCACGGCGAATGGTCGCACGTCGTCTGGGTCATTGCCGCCATGACGATGATTCTGGGGACGGTCGTTGGCGTCGCGCAGACGAGCGTCAAGCGCATGCTCGCCTATTCGAGCATCGCCCATAGCGGCTATCTGCTGGTGGCGCTGCTGTCGGCGAACAGCTCCGGCAAGAGCGCGATTCTGTTTTATCTGGCGACCTACGCGCTCACGAATCTTGGCGCGTTTGGCGTCATCGGCTTGCTCGAACAGCGGGATGCGGCCAACGATCAACTGACCGACTACGCCGGCCTGTGGTACACGCAGCCGGTGCTCGCGGCGCTCATGACGGTGTTCCTGCTGTCGCTCGGCGGTTTTCCCCCCTTCGGCGGGTTCATCGCGAAGTGGTTCATCTTCACCTCGGCGATTGAAGCGGGGCAGACGTGGCTTGCCATCATCGGCGTGCTGACGAGCGTCGTCTCGGTGTTCTTCTACCTGCGCGTCATCGTGCAGATGTACATGACTTCGTCAACGGCGCCGCTGCGTCTCCCGCCCGTGCCGCTTGTGGCTGGCGTGGCGCTGGTTGCGTCGGCTATCGGCGTGCTGTATCTCGGCGTGCTGCCCGCGCAGGTGATCGACTGGGCCGCCGCCTCCATCGGGACGATTTTCTAACGAAAGACCTGCGTGCGGTTGTCATGACAGCAGACGCGCCGAAGTATCGTCCCCTTGAGCGGTTTTGGCCCTACGCCGATCTGCCGGAGCAGGTGACGGACGAAGAGCTCGCGGCGATCGAGCCCGATCTCTACGAAGCGCTGTTCGGCAAAACCGATCGTCCGTTTTCCATCACGCTCGTCTTTCCGCAGCTTGAGACGCCCGGGTTCGATCACGCGCTCGACATTGCGCGCCGGTCGAACGAGTTTCGCGACATGGGCAGCGGCGTGCCGCTCCGGTATCGCGCCCGGTTTCTGTCAAGCGAAGCGGCGCAGCTCCACGAGCTGTTCCTGCTGGTCGGGAATGTCGATGCCACCCAGGTGCTCATCGACGATCGTCCGGTGCCGTTTGCGCGCAACCTGTGGCTGCCGCTGGTCTGGTTTCTGTTGTTTCGCTGAAACGGGAGGAGAAGAAACGCGGGGGACGAACGTGAGAAGCACCAGAGACTGAGCGCCCGAAGGCGCCCAGTCCTGGCATCGATGACTAGACCTTGGTGACGTTGCCGGCCTGCGGGCCCTTCGGACCGTCAACGATTTCGAACTCCACTGCCTGACCTTCTTCGAGCGAACGGAAGCCGTCGCCCTGAATGGCCGAGTAGTGCACGAAGACATCGCTGCCTCCGTCGCGTTCGATGAATCCATAACCCTTGGCGTTGTTAAACCACTTGACCTTGCCTGTGATACGCATCGTTCTGTTCCTGCTTGCTGTGACGGCGGTGTCGAACCGCGTCTTTGAACCAACCCCGGCGATGACACGAAAGCGCCTGACCACTGTCAGGCGATGTCACGCCGGAGCATAAAAAAAGGCCGCTATCGCGGCCTTTCCCTTACGGCGCCAGGCCCGCCCGGCGTCGTTCGAGATAATACTGGACTTTACTGCCCATGCCAAGAGCCCTATTGAGTGTGTCTGACAAAACCGGCATCGTCGAACTCGGCACCGCGCTCGCCGCGCGGGGGTTCGAGCTCGTTTCCACCGGTGGTACCGCCCGAACATTGGCCGACGCCGGACTGCCGGTCGTCAACGTCTCCGACATCACCGGATTTCCGGAAATGATGGATGGCCGGGTGAAGACGTTGCACCCGGCGCTACACGGCGGCATTCTGGCGCGTCGCGATCGCGAGGACGACCTCGCCGCGCTTCGCACGCACGGAATTGGTCTTGTCGACCTCGTGGTCGTCAATCTCTATCCGTTTGTGAAGGCGGCGTCGAATCCCGCGACGCGGTTCGATGCGCTCGTCGAAGAGATCGACATCGGTGGTCCGTCGATGGTCCGCGCCGCGGCGAAAAATTTCAGAGGCGTGCTCGTCGTCGTCGATCCGGGCGACTATGCGTCGCTCGTCGACGCGATCGATGCCGGGCCGACGCTCGCGTTTAGGTTCGAGTTGATGCGCAAGGCGCTCGCGCACACGGCGGCGTACGACACGGCGATTAGCCAGACGCTGGCCACGGTCAGCATCACCGACGATCGCTTCGAGCGCGCGGCGCCGGACGCGGCGGCGTTTCCGTCCAGCGTGACGCTTGGGCTCGACAAGGTGCGCGACCTTCGGTACGGCGAGAACCCGCACCAGAAAGCCGCGTGGTACAAGGTCAGGAACGCGGGGCAGACGAGCGGGTTCGGCGCCGCGTCGATTCTTCAGGGACGCGAGCTGTCGTATACCAACCTGCTCGACATCGATGCCGCGGCTCGCATCGCGATTGAATTCACCGAGCCGGCTGCGGTGGTGGTGAAGCATACGAACCCGTGCGGCGTCGCGATTGGCCGTGGCGCGGCGGATGCTTACGTGCGCGCGCGCGAAGCCGACAGCCTTGCCGCGTTCGGCGGGATTGTCGCGATCAATCGCCGGATTGACGTTGCGACGGCGGAAGCCATCGTCTCCACGTTCATCGAAGCGGTCATCGTGCCGGCGGTCGACGAGGAGGCGCGCGCGGTGCTGGCGAAGAAGGCCAACATGCGCGTGGTAGTCGCCGACTTCGACGCCTTGCGCAGCGGCGCGGTTGAATACCGGACGATCCTCGGCGCCATGCTGGCGCAGGAGCGCGATTTCGTCGCCGAAGCACAGTCGCCGTGGAGTGGAGAGTTACCGGAAGGCTTCCGCGTTCCGACCAAGCGTCAGCCGACCGCGGCGGAGTGGAACGCGCTGCGCTTTGCGTGGCGGATCTGCGCGCACGTGAAGTCGAACACCGTCATCTTCACCGACGATCAGAAGACGCTGGCGATTGGCGCCGGGCAGATGAGCCGAGTCGATTCGGTGAACGTCGCCGTCATGAAGGCGCGCGCGAGCGCGGTGGATCCATTAATGCCGCTCGCGGGATCGGTCGCCGCGTCCGACGCATTCTTCCCGTTCCGCGACGGCCTCGATGCCGTCGCCGCCGCCGGCGCCACCGCGGTCGTCCAACCCGGAGGCTCCGTGCGCGACAACGACGTGATTGCCGCCGCCGACGAACACAACCTGGCGATGGTGTTCACCGGCCGGAGACACTTCAGACACTGATCATTTGGTCATCTCGTCATCTGGCCGTCTGGTCATTGAACATCTTAGGGGCACTGCTGAACCGCTTGCGTTTCGTCGTCAGGCGTTTCACAGAACGGAATCAATGACCAGACAACCAGATTGATCAACGACCAGATGACGAGATGATTTACGTGAGGAGCCGGGCGGCTTCTCCAGCCTTTGACAACAGCGCGACGGCTTTCTTGTCGAACGACACGAAGGTTTCACCGCCCAGCCACATGCCCTCGTAGGCCATGACGCCATCCGCGAAGTCTCCTCCTCTGTCCAGCAGTTCGAGGCCGGCTTCCACGGCGGGCCGGTTCAGCACCACGTTCTTCGTGTCGAGTAGCGCCCGGATTGTGGCGGCGACATCTTCTTTTGCCAGCCTGGCCCCTTGAAGCAGGACCCAGACGAGTTCACACAGGCATGGGAGCGAGACCGCGATGAGGGTGGCGTCCTTGAGCAGCTTTCGAGCGGTGCGGCATTGCGCGGGATCGTCTTGCAGGATTGCGCGCGCCAGCACGTTGGTGTCAACGGAAATGTTCATTTGCCGTTGCCCAGCGTGCCCGCCCAGCCTGCGGCGGCGATGGTGTTCATCTCCTCAATCGTCAGCGGCTTCTTGCGTTTCACCTTGCCATCGAGCACATGCAGGAACGTGTCGATGTTGCCCGCCGGCCGCGCCGCTTTCACGCGCAGTTCTCCGCCGGGCAGCTTTTCTAATTCGACCCGTTCTCCCGGCTCGATGCCGAGGTGGTGCAGCAAGTCCCGCTTGAGCGTGACCTGTCCCTTCGCTGTGACCGCGAGTGATGCCATAAATCCCTCCGGATTCGTTGATCAGAGTGTAAGGAAAAACAGCATTACCATCAATCGCCAGATGACCAGACAACCAGATTGATCAACGACGAGATGACGAGATCGTTCACTCGCCAGATATCACGACAATCGTGTCGGCGATCTTGTCGTGGAGGCACTGGCGGGTCTCGCTGAAGATGAACAGGATGTCGATGAGGCCGTAGAGCGGCACGACGCCCAGCACCGCGTTGACGAAATTACGCAGCCAGAAAATGCGCGCGAGCGAGGCGGGAGAGCCGTCGACGCGCACGATCTTGATGCCGAGCATTTTCTTGGCAATCGACTGGCTGTTTTGCTTCACGTAATGGATCGTCAACCCGAGCCACACCGCGAAGCCGGCCATGGAGCCCATCACGGCAATGCCGACCACTTGCGCGGTGACGTCTTCCTCCGTCATGCCGGTGGCGATGCCAAACACAACGACGCACAGGATCGGCACAAGGACGGCAATGCTGAACAAGAAGCTGTCGAGGAGATAGGCGCCAAGGCGGACGCCTCGTCCTGCCGGCACCGGTCCAGTCGGGACATCGATCACCGCGCCGAAGCTGGCGGTGGGAGGCGTGTACGGATGATCCATGGCGGTGTCCTCGTGATGGCGTTAGCCGTCCAGCGCGGTGATGAGTTCGGTTCGGGACACGGTCGCGGGCCCGAACTTGCCAACCACGACGCCAGCGGCGTGATTGGCCAGCACCGCCGCCTCAGACAGCGTGGCGCCAGCCGCCAGCGCCAGTGACAGCGTGGCGACAACGGTATCGCCTGCGCCGGTGACGTCGGAGACTTCACGCGCGACCGCCGGGATGGCGCCTTCGGCGGAAGGCGCCGAGAGCCACATGCCATGCTCGCCGCGCGTGATGAGCGCGGCGTCGCAGTTCGCGCGCCGGCGAAATTCAAGCGCGGCCAAGCGCGCATCGGCGTCGGTCTGAATGCGCTGGTGCGTGGCGATTTCCGCTTCGTGATGATTGGGCGTGATGAGCGTAGCGCCCGCGTAGTACGCAAGGTGCGGAATTTTCGGATCGACGATCAGCGCGCGTGCGGAGCCGGACGCGTGCGGTGTTCGCGCCGCGCGGACGAGCGTCGTCATCACCGGAAGCGTGATGGCGCCTTTCAGGTAGTCGGAGACGACGAGCACGGAGGCGGTCGTGGCCAGGCGTCTTATCGCGTCGATGAGCGCATCGTTGGTGTCGGCGGTGACGTCGGCGTCGGACTCGTAATCAATCCGCGCCACCTGCTGATTGCGTTCGGTGACGATGCGGACTTTTTCAACCGTGGGACGTCCATCTGCGGCAATCAAGCCGCTGCTGTCGATGTGAGCGTCCGCGAGATGCGAGCGCAGGCGGTCGGCGGCGGCGTCGTGGCCGACGACACCAACGAGCGAGACGCGGGCGCCGAGCGCCGTCAGGTTGTGCGCGACGTTGGCCGCGCCGCCAAGGCGCGTGTATTCGGATTCGAAGCGGACGACAGGGACCGGCGCTTCGGGCGAGATGCGCGTCACGCGTCCGACGATGAAGCGGTCGAGCATGACGTCGCCGACCACGAGGACATTGACACCGTTAAACGCGGCGACGAGCGAGCGGGCGCGGCGCGGATCGAGCGTCGGGATCGTCATGCGTGCGACGCATCTTCTGGCGTCTGCACGGCAAAGGGGATGGTGACGAGGACGAGCAGCAGCATCAGGAACTCGGAGTCGCCGAAATTGTACTCAAACATTCCCGCCGCCAGCATCGAGACGAGCGCGGCGATCGCGGCGGCCGCGGCCGTGCGCGCGGCGGGACGTCGCACCAGGCGCAGCAGGTCGAAGGCGAGCACGCCGATGAAGGTCAGCCAGATTGCGAGCGCGGGCAGGCCGCGTTCGGCGGCAATCTGCACGGGGACGTTGTGCAGGTGCGGGTTGACCTGTTCAACCGCTTCGGGCACGCGGTACTGGCTGTAGAGCTTTTCAACCATGTTGGGGCCGACGCCGACCCACGGATGCGCGCGCACCATGAGTTCGCCTTCGTGGAGCATGGCGACGCGGTCGCGTCTGGTTGGATCTTTCGAATCAAACGTCGACATCAGCCGGTGTGTAATCGCAGGACCGGCGGCGGCAAAGGTGATCGCGCCGACAATCGGCAGAACAGCCAGCAAGCGGAAGTCTTTCAGCGTGAGGAGCACACCCGCGCTGACGCAGATGCCGACCCATGCGCTGCGCGTCGAGGTGAGCGCCAGCGCCATGATGAGCGCCGGCATCACGAGTGCCGGCCAGAGCCGTTCGTCTTTGGCGAACAGCAGCCGGGCAAGCGCGACACCGACCACCAGCATCAAGAGCCCCGAGTAGGTCATGTAATGGCCGAGCGTCCCCTGCGGCCGTTGGCTCAGTTGGTCGTAGTGCAGCAGACCGTACTGGAAGATGCCGAGCGCCGCGCTGGCGGCGCCGACGGTCATGATGAGCGTGAGCAGATTGGCGACACGCTGGTTCGTGTGGCCGTCAGGCGGGCGCTTCTCGTGGACGTGCGGTCCTGTCAGCAGCCGGTAGGTGATCGGGACGATCAGGAACAGCAGGAGCTGTTTTGAGTCGGCAAAGCCGATGGCTGGATTCGCCGAGAAGGCGGCCGAGACGAGCGTCGCGCCCGCGTAGGCCAGCAGGGGCCAGAAAAAACGCGGGGCCGCGGGTGTTTCGCGCTCGGTGATGAGTCTTGTCACCCAGCAGATGGCGGCGATGGCGAAGAACGATTGGCCGATGGCGATGGAGAACTGGATGGTCGCGGCCATCGCGAAGAGCGCGAACAGGCCGATCTGCTCGACGCGGTGGCCACGCGAGGGGCTCTGGGTCTGTGCCGGCGCGGCAACCGAAGTCACGGCTCAATCTTATCCGGCTTGTCCGGTCTGCGACAGCAACCGCTCGGCGGCGTCGAGCACGGCGGATGGCTGAATGCGGCCGAGGCATCGGAAGTCACCCGGTTCGCAGGTGCGCTGCTCGCACGGACGGCAGGGTAGATCGGCGATCTCGACCGCAATCGCCCGCTCGGGCCGTGCGCGCCACGGTTCGGATCGTGCTGGCAGCGTCGGGCCGTACAGGCTCACGATTGGGACAGAACTCGTGGCGGCAATGTGCATTGGTCCGCTGTCGCCGCCGATGTAGAGCGCGGCGCGTTCAACGAGCGCGCGAAGCTCGGCGAGCGAGAGGTCGTCTGGCGCGGCGACAAGCGGTTGCTCGGCGGCGGTGAGCCGCGCGCGCGCCGCCTCGACCGTCTTTGCCGCGGCGTCGATCTCGGAGGGGCCTGAGGTGACGATCACGCGTAGTCCCGGATGCCGGGCGATGAGCGACGCGGCAACCTCGCCGAACGACTCGATAGGCCAGCGGCGGAACGGATTGCCGGCGCTGACGTGCAGCACCGCCAGCCGGTCGCCGGAGACGTATCCGCACGCGGCAAGCTTGGCGGCGACCGAGACGGCCGCGTCCGGATCGATTGGCATCTCGACGGGAAACCTGTCGCGGGACGCGGGCGGGAGGCCGAGGCTGACGAGCAGATCCCACTGGTTCTCGACCGAATGTCTGGCGCGCAGCGCGCGTGGCCGGCTGACGCGTTCGGTGTACATCCACGAACGGCCAGTAATCTCGTAACCGATCCGGCGCGGGGCGCCGCTGAGCCACGTGAGCAGTGACGCGCGGGGGCCGCCGTGAAAGTCGATCGCGAGATCGAACCGCGCGCGCCGTAGTCGCGCGCCGAGCCGCACGTCGTTGACGAGGCCGCGCCAGCCGGAGGTGCGCGGCGCCACAATCACCTCGTCGAGCGCCGTGTTGTGCGCGACGAGACTTTGGGCCGCCGGTTCGACGAGATAGGCGATGTGCGCGTAAGGAAAGTGCTGACGGAGCGCACGGACCGCCGGGGTGGTGAAGGCGACGTCGCCGATTTGCCGCAGCCTGACGAGCAGGATGTTCAAAATTACTGTTCGATGGTGGCTTCGTCGACGAGCATGACCGGAATGTCGTCCTTGATCGGGTACACGCGGCGGCAGGTGGCGCATTTGAGCGCCGTGCCGTCGTGGACGAGCGAGACCGGCGTCTTGCACTGAGGGCAGGCGAGGATTTCGAGCAGTTCCGGAGCGACAGACATGCTACGGACTATATGACACTCGCTCACCGTTTTGTGGAACAATTCCCTCTCGATGAAAGCTCTCGTCTTTGTTGCCGTACTTGGCCTTGTCGCGCCGGTGGCTGCTGTTGCTCAACCCAGACGTCCGTCGCGTCCAGCGCCGCCGCCGGCGGCGCCCGCGCAACAAGCGCCAGCGCCAGTACCAGCACAGAGCGGAGGCAAGGCCGACGTCTACGAGCTCTTCCTGCACGCGCACGCCATCGAAGACGAAGACGTGGACGGAGCGATTGCCGCCTACAAGCGGGCGATGGAACTCGATCCCAAGGCGTCAGCCATTCCTGCCGATCTGGCCGATCTCTACATGCGCGAGGAGCGTCCGGCCGACGCGATTGCGATGGCGGAACAGGCGCTCGCGATTACGCCTGACGATCACGACGCGCATCTGGTGCTCGGGACGGTCTACGCGTCGATGCTCGGCGGACAAGACGCGCAGAATCTCTCGCGGGCCGAGCGTCAGGAGTACGTGACGAAGGCGATTCAGCATCTCGAGCAGAGTTTCGAGGGATCGATTAATTCCGCCGATCCGAACATGCGCGCGTTGCTGGCGCGCTTGTATATCGCCACCAACATGCTCAACAAGGCGATTCCAATCCTCGTCGAGCTCATCAAGCAGGAACCGCAGTGGTCGCAAGGGCCCGATCTGTTGATCGAGGCGTACACCGACGCCGGACGCGCGGCGGAAGCGAAGACGTGGCTTGAAGAGAACGCGCCTGACGCACCGCAGTTGTACTTGCAACTGGGCGACATCTACGTGCGTGAGCGTCACTACGACGAAGCGGTTGATGCGTTTAACCGGGCGCTGGCTGTGTCGCCGCGGAACGCGGCCTTGCGGGTTCGTCTGGCGCAAGCGCTGCTGGCGAGTGGCGGCCGTGAGGACGCGGTGCGGGCGCGCGATGTGCTTAGAGAGATCACCGGGCCGCGCATTCCGGACGATGCGCTGTACTTTTTGTCGAGGGCGGAGCGTCTGTCCGGTGATAGCGGCGCGGCGGCAGAGACGGCACGGCGTCTGATTACGCAAAACAATCAGCGGTTCGACGCCTACGAAGCGCTTGCGGCGGCGCTCATGGACCAGCGCAAGTTCCAGTCGATTGTCGATGTGTTGGCGCCGGTGGTCGAGCAGGCCGCGACGACGAGCACCCCCGCGACGCGTGGCAACAGCAACAACGCGACCCGCACCCTGGTGCCGTATCTTGGCTACGCCTATCAGGAGCTTGGACAATTCGACAAGGCCATCGCGACGTTTGAAGCCGCGCAGAAGGCGCTGCCGAACGATCCGTCGTTCACCGGCTATCTGATTCAGGCGCAGATGGCGGCGAAGAACTACAGCGCCGCGGCGGAACTGGCGCGGAAGGCGCGCGCCGATCGGCCGGGGGATTTGCGCCTCGCGCGTCTCGAATCGCTCGCGCTCAGGAGCGGCGGGAAGGTGGATGCCGGTCTCGCCGTGCTCGAAGACTTCGTGAAGGCGCAATCCGAAAACGTGGCCGCCGTGGTGTCGTTGGCGCAGGCGTACTCAGAGACCAATCGCGGCGCGAAAGCCATTGAAACGCTACGCGGCGCGCAGACAAAGTTTCCCGGCGAATCGAGCATTACGTTCGAGCTCGGCATGGCGCTCGACCGGCAGAAGAAGTATGCCGAGGCCGAAGCGGTGTTCCGCGATCTCATTGCCAAGGAACCGGACAACGCGGCCGCGCTCAACTACCTGGGCTACATGCTCGCCGAGCGCGGGGGGCGCATCAACGAATCGGTCGACTTGATTAATCGCGCGCTCGCGCTCGATCCGGGGAACGGTTCGTATCTCGATAGTCTCGGCTGGGCGTACTTCAAGGACGGCAAGTTCGATCTCGCGCTCGATCCGCTGCAAAAAGCCGCCGGGCAGTTGACGGCGAATTCGGTCGTGCAGGAGCACTACGGCGATCTCCTCTTCAAGCTCGGTCGCATTGACGCCGCGATTGAGGCGTGGGACAAGGCGCTCTCTGGCGACGGCGACGGGATCGACAAAGGTGGGATCGATCGGAAGATCCGGTCGGCGCGTCAGAAGTTGCCGAAATGATGCGCGTCCGGCGCGCGCTCGGCGCGGCCGCGTTGCTTCTCCCCCTCGTCAGCGCGGCGTGCGGCGTGCCGCTCATGAAGTTGCCGAGCGGTCCGCGGACGCCAGCGCCGGACATTTCCGCGGCGCTCGATCAGGCCACGCGCGGGTGCCGCGCGATTCACACCTTGACCGCCGAAATCAGTGTCAGCGGTAACGTCGCCACGCAATCACTGCGCGCGCGTCTTTTGGCCGGCGTCGCCGCGCCGGCGGATCTGTTTCTCGATGCGCCCGCGCCGTTTGGCGCATCGGTTTTTCAACTGGCCGCGCGCGGGGACGAGGCGACGTTACTCCTCCCTCGCGATCGGCGCGTGCTGACTGGCGCGCATACGGCAGACGTCATCGAGGCGATTGCCGGCATTCCACTGACGGCGGAAGATCTGCGGATGGCCCTGACCGGTTGCGCGCGGACGAACGCGGCAAGCGGCGGGGAGTCTGTGGGGGAAAACTGGCGGATCGTTCCCGGCGACGAAGAGATCTATCTCCATCGTGAGACGGCCGCTCTGCCGTGGCGCGTTGCGGCGGTGACGCATCAGATGGGTGGCGGCGCCGGCTGGCGCGCGGAGTATCAGGATTTCAGGAACGGGTGGCCGTCGACCGTCCGTTTCGTGAGCCTGCAATCCGGACAATTCGATTTGCGTCTCTCGATATCGCAGGTTGAGACGAATACGGCGCTCGATCCCGGTATCTTCCGCGTGAGTGTTCCCGCAGGGTTTGGTCCGGTGACGCTTGATGAGTTGCGGCAATCCGGCCCGCTCGCGCACGCCGAACGCGATCGTCAGCGATGAAGACGCTTACCGTCCGGGCGTTTGCGAAGATCAACCTGACGCTGCGTCTGCTCGGCATCCGGGCCGACGGCTTTCACGAACTGCGCACGACGTTTCAGTCGCTGGCGCTCCACGACACGCTTGAGTTCGCGGTGACATCGGGGCCGTTCGCCATCGAGTGTGACGATCCGTCGATGCCAAGGGATCGCACGAACCTCATCTGGAAAGCGGCCGCGCTTGTTGGCCGCACGATGTCAACGCGGCGCGCCTTGCCGCCGGTGGTGGTCCGCGTGACCAAACGGATTCCCTCGCAGGCGGGACTTGGCGGCGGGAGCAGCGATGCCGCGGCGACGCTCGGCGCGCTCGCGCGTCTCTATCGTCTGTCGATCCCGGAGGCGGCGCTCACGGAGATGGCGCGTTCTCTTGGCGCCGATGTGCCCTATTTCCTGCACGGCGGCACCGCGCTTGGCATCGAGCGTGGCGATGTCCTGTTTCCGCTGGCCGATCTGCCGCCTGTCTGGGTCGTGATCGTCCAGCCGCCGTTCGGCGTCAGCACGGCTGATGCGTATCGCTGGTGGGACGAAGCCGCGAACGCAGCCGCTGTCGGCCGGCGATCCTCCCGGCGGACGGCAGATCTCGATGCGTTTTTGTTACCTTCGTCGGAGCTTCGCAACGATCTCGAGCCGCCGGTGGCGGCGCGTCATCCTGAGATCGCGGCGCTCGTCCGGCGTCTGTACCGTGACGGGGCCAGGTATGCGGCGATGTCCGGCAGCGGGTCGGCGGTATTTGGACTCTTCGCGGCCGAGTCTGCGGCGCGCGAGGTGGCACGTGCCTTTGGCGGCCGGGCGGTGGTCACAAAGACGTTGAGCCGTCGCGAGTACGAGCGTCGGCGCAACGAAGATCTAAGACGAGGCTTGCCCGTCATGCGGGCCACCTGCTAAAATCACCGTTTGCACCGCGTGGTTTCTTCCACTCCTGAGGAGAGTCTCTCCGGCTTCGCACGCACAGTTCGGCAGAGTCGCATGGGCGTTGGCGTGTTGTTGGGGCGTGGCCAAGTGGTAAGGCGCGGGTCTTTGGATCCCGTATTCGAAGGTTCGAATCCTTCCGCCCCAGCTCATTCTGAGAGGCTGCAGGTGTGATCGGGGACACCGTGATGTCGACTGGGTTCGGCGAATTGAAAGTGTTTTCTGGAAGTGCTCACCCGGAGTTGGCCCGGGGGATCGCCTCGTTCTTGCGCGTGCCGGTGGGGCAGGCGCGGCTCAAGCGGTTTCCGGATACCGAGGTTTCCTTCCAGATCGACGAGAACATCCGCGGCGCGGATGTCTTCGTCGTGCAGCCGACGTGCGCGACCTCGACCGGGTCGGTCGATCAGCACCTGATGGAGCTGATGATCATGGTCGATGCGTTTCGCCGGTCGTCGGCGTCACGGATTACCGCCGTGATTCCGTATTACGGCTACGCGCGTCAGGACCGGAAAGACAAGCCGCGCGTGCCGATTTCAGCCAAGTTGGTGGCGAACGTGCTCGGCGCCGCGGGCACGAACCGCGTGCTCACGATGGATCTGCACAAGGCGCAGATTCAGGCGTTCTTTGATATTCCGGTCGACCATCTGTTTGCGGCCCCGGTCATCATCGAGTTCCTCGCGCGGCTCGATTCGCCGAACTTGACGATCGTGGCGCCCGATGTCGGCGGCGCCGAGCGCGCGCGCGCCTACGCGAAGCGCCTCGACGCCGAACTTGCCGTCATCGACAAACGCCGCAGCGACGATGGGACGGCGGAAGTGATGAATGTGATTGGCGATGTCAACGGACGTACCTGCATCATTCAGGACGACATCGTCGACACGGCCGGCACGATTACCAAAGCGGCGATGGCGCTCAAGGCCAACGGCGCGGCGCGCGTGCTGGCGTGCGCGGTGCACGGGGTGTTGTCGGGGCCGGCCATCGAGCGGCTGGAGAAATCGCCGATCGACAAGATGATCGTCACCAACACGATTCCGCAGACGAAGGCGACCGAGGCGTGCAGCAAGATCGAAGTGTTATCGGTCGATCGGCTGCTCGGTCAGGCGATCAAGAGCATTCACGAGGAGACGTCGGTCTCCAGTTTGTTCGTGTAAGTAAAGAAGGACTGTGAAGCCATGGAAGCGATACTCGAAGCAACAGCACGCGATACCTTCGGCAAGAACGAAGCGCGGCGCACACGCCGTGACGGGCGTGTGCCGGCCGTGATGTACGGCGCGGTCACTGGCGGCGGCGTGGCCGACCCGACGCCCATTGCGGTCGAGCCGAAGGCGCTCTTGCGCATTCTGCACTCCGACTCCGGCGCCAACACGCTCATCTCGCTCAAGATGGACGGAAACGAAACCAAGGTGCTGGTGAAGGATTACCAGCTCGATCCGATCACGCACGCCATCCTGCACGCCGACTTCTATCGTGTCGCGATGGACCGCGCGATTCAGGTCACGATTCCGGTCATCATCAAGGGCGAGCCGCGCGGCGTTAAGTTGCAGGGCGGGCTCCTCGAGTTCGTGCGCCGCGAGATCGAAATCGAATGCCTCCCGGCCGATATCCCGGAGCACATCGACGTGGACGTCACCGAGTTGATGTTGCACCAGGGGCTCCGCGTCCGCGACGTCGCGACGAACCCGAAGTGGAACTCGCTCACCGACGGCGACGCGATGCTCGTGCATATCATCCTGCCGAAGGCGGAAGAGTCGGCGGCGTCTGCCACCGCGGCAGCCGCACCGGCCGCTACTGCCGAGCCCGAAGTGATGAAGAAGGGCAAGAAGGAAGAAGAAGGCAAGGAAGAGAAGAAGAAGTAGCCGCGTCGGGAAAGCGGTTGTGAAAGCCATAGTCGGACTCGGCAATCCCGGACCGCGCTACGCGGCCACGCGTCATAACATCGGGTTTGCCGTGGCCGACGAACTGGCGCGTCGCGCCGGTGTCGAGTTCGATGCTGGTCCCATCGACGCGCTCATCGCTCGCTGGCG
>JAISPN010000119.1 GCA_031274845.1 Acidobacteriaceae bacterium | reverse complement strand
CCGATCGGCGCGCCGAGCGGCATGACGGCCGACGCGCCGGCATCTTCCAGCTTCCTGCACGCAATCGGATCGTCGTTCGTGTACGGCAGGACGACGAAGCCGTCCTTGACGAGAATTGCAGTGGCGCGAATCAGCTCTTCGTTGTCCGGAAAGAGCGTCCGCTCGTCGCCAATCACTTCGAGCTTGACCCAATTCGAGAGCCCCGCTTCGCGTCCGAGTTGCGCGGTGCGGATCGCCTCGTCGGCCGAGTAGCAGCCGGCGGTGTTTGGCAGCAGGAAGATCTTCGACGTGTCGATGTAGTCGAGCAGCGACTCTTTGGACCGATCCGAGATGTTGACCCGGCGGACGGCCACCGTCACCATATCGGCCCCCGACGCCTCGTGCGCGCGCTGCATGACGGCGTGCGACGAGTACTTGCCGGTGCCGACGATGAGCCGCGATGTGAAGGTGCGTCCTGCAATGATCAGGTTGTCCATGATTCCCCGGGGCTCCTACCCCCCGCCTACGAAGTTCACGATCTCGATCTCGTCGCCGTCCTGAATCGTCGTGCGGTCGAAGAGGTGCCGCTTCAGGACGGTCAGGTTGTGTTCGACCGCCACACGCCGCGCGTCGATGTCGAGCGCGGCGAGCAACGCGGACACGGTTGGTGTGCCCGTTAGCTCGAACGGATCGCCGTTGAGCGTAATCTTCATCGCGCCTCTCTGAGCGCCAGCATGAACGTGCCGACGGGCAGTTCCGCTTCGATCTTGACGGGCACATGCCGCGCGTCGGACGAGAACCAGACGGCGATGGCGCCGCCGACCTGATTTTTCTCCGCGTTGGTAATGCGCAACGCCATCTTCCATGCGTCTAGGCTTCCGAGCGGGACGGTGACGCGCTCGGGACCGCTCGTGGCGAAATCGACGCTGTACATCGATCCGTTGTCGACGACCGGAACTGAGAAACGATCGCCAGCCGTAAACGTCCGCGTGCGCAAGGTGTAGAGCAGCGTCAGACCATCCTGCGTGTTTGGGGGGACGGGGAAGTCAAGCGTCGACGCAGGCTCGTTTGAAATCTCGTAATGTGCGTGATGGGTCGCGCGATCGAATTGCGTGGACGCCAGATGCTTGCGCGTGCTCTCCTCGGTGTAGAAGCTGTTCCACTGCGATAGCAGCGAGGTGCTCTCGATGAGCGCGTCCATTTTGTAGAAGAGCGGATAGAGTTTCGCGACGAGTGGAACCGGCCGCCCTTCGGCCGTGACCGCATACGCAGTCGAGCCGAACGATGCGCGTTTTTCGATGAGGCGCGTGGTTGCCGTGCCGGCGACGATAAAGCGCGACCACGATACGTCGTAGGTCAGTGTTTCGCCGACGGTGAATGGCACGGCGGCCTCGCGTGGCGCGGGACGGGGCGCTGGCCGGGACGGCGCGGGGACTGGCGGGCGCGGTCCCCGCTGGGCTGGCGTCCGGGCGAGCGCCGCGACAGACAGGCCGAGCACGAGGATGGCCGCGACAAAGGGGCGCATCTCGCTATTGTATTTCGCAAGGAAGTACACTTCTTGGATCTCATGAACGATACAGCTTCGACCACGTCTGCCACGCCGCTGGGCGTGTCCGGTTATACCTTTGCCGACCTGCACGCGCCCGAACGGCTCGCGTCGCTTTACGATCGATTCGCCGAAGAGGTGTACGCCGCCGACGCGGGGTTGTGGCGCGAATGGGACGAGTACCGGCATCATCCGGAAGCGCCGCGTACGCCTGCCGTCTCGAATCTCGTCGTGCGCATGGCGGCGCACGTCAGCCGCTTCGTCGCGCGGCTCTTCGACGTGGAGCACGCGGCCGGCACGCTCGCCACCGGGACGGCGGAGCAGGACGATCTCTTCCGCTTCAAGGTCGACTTCGTGCGCCGGCGCGCGTTGCCATTGCTCAAGCCGGGCGCTTCTCATGTGACGGTCACGACGGATGAGGATGCGAGCGTCCGTCAGTGGATGGCGGCGTTTGCCGGTCCCGATGACGAACTGAGGCTGGCGCGTCTGGGTTGCTCGCTGCTGGATCGCGAAAAAATCGAGAAGGATGCGGTCGCGCCGGACATCGACGTGCTGAAGCGTTGGTGCGCGGCGCGGATTCACGATCCGGCGTACCGCGGCTGGGTCGTGTTCCGGTTTCCCGAGACGCTCGATCCGTGGCATCTCGTCGAAGTGGAGCGTCCTGACGCGCACCTGCCTGAATCAATGGTCGGTCCCGATCGCCGGTTGCGCATGCGTGACGGCTTCGCGCTTACCGACACGCGATGGAGCCCGCGCGAGACGTTGAGCGAGATTCACTACTGCGTGCTCTGCCACGAGCGCGACAAGGATTCGTGCTCGAAGGGATTGCGAGAATCCGCGAAAGGCGCCGCGACCGAGGAGCGTCCGCCGGTGCAGACCAACGCGCTCGGGATCGAACTGCACGGCTGTCCGCTTGACGAAAAAATTTCCGAGATGCACATGGTCCGGAAGCGCGGCGACGCGATTGGCGGTCTCGCGGTAGTGATGGTCGACAACCCGATGTGTCCCGGCACCGGTCATCGCATCTGCAACGACTGCATGCGGGCGTGCATCTACCAGAAGCAGGAGCCGGTCAACATCCCGCAGATCGAAACGGGCGTGCTCACCGACGTCCTCGCGCTGCCGTGGGGTGTGGAGATCTACGGCCTCCTGACGCGCTGGAATCCGCTGAACGTGCGGCGTCCGTTCATGCTGCCGTACAACGGCAAGAACATCCTTGTCGTTGGTCTCGGTCCGGCTGGCTACACGCTGGCGCACTATCTCGTGAACGAAGGTTTTGGTGTCGTCGGCGTCGACGGGTTGAAGATCGAACCGCTGCCAGCCGCGTGGGTCGGCGACGCTGAGACGCCGCCTGCGCCGATTCGTGACTGGTCGTCGCTCTATCGTCCGCTCGATGAGCGCGTGCTCGAAGGCTTTGGCGGCGTGTCGGAATACGGCATCACGGTGCGCTGGGACAAAAACTTCCTGACGCTGATGCACCTGACGCTCGAACGCCGCCGCGGTCTCAAGATGTACGGCGGCATCCGCTTCGGCGGCACGCTGCCGATCGATGACGCGTGGGCGTATGGGTTCGATCACATCGCGATCGCCGCTGGCGCGGGGCGTCCGACGATTATTGACGTCAAGAACAACCTGATTCGCGGCATCCGCAAGGCGAGCGACTTCCTCATGGCGTTGCAGTTGACCGGCGCCTTCAAGCGCGGCGCGCTGCCGAACTTGCAGGTGCGCTTGCCCGCGGTGGTAATCGGTGGCGGGTTGACGGCCATCGATACCGCGACTGAGCTGCTCGCGTATTACCCGATTCAGGTCGAGAAAACACTCGAACGCTACGAGACGCTGGTGCGCGAGGTTGGCGAACCGGCGGTGCGCGCGATGTACGACGCCGAAGAACTCGACGTGCTGATCGAATCGTGCGAGCACGGACGGGCGGTGCGCGCGGAACGCCAGGCGGCCGCGCGCGACGGGCGCGCGCCGAATTTCATTCGCCTCGTGCGCGAGTGGGGCGGGGTGACGCTCGCGTACCGCAAGCGGATGGTCGACTCGCCCGCCTATCGCCTGAACTACGAAGAGATCACCAAGGCGCTCGAAGAAGGAATTGCGTTTGCGGAAAATCTGAATCCGATCGAAGCGGTTCCCGACCCGTACGGCGCCGTGGAGGCGATGATCTTTACGCGCGACAGTCACGACGGCGGCGGTCACGATCACCACGTCAGGATTCCGGCGCGGACGGTGCTTGTCGCCGCGGGAACCGCGCCAAACGTTACGTGTGAAAAAGAAGCGCCGGGGACGTTTGTGCTCGACGCGAAGAAGAAGTTCTTTCAACCGCACCACGTCGTGCGCGACGAGCAGGGCGCGGTGCGACTCACGCCGGATAGCGGCGGGTTCTTCACGTCGTACAACAACAACGGCCGTCTGGTGTCGTACTACGGCGATAATCACCCCCGCTACGCCGGCAACGTCGTCAAGGCGATGGCCTCGGCGAAGGACGGATACCGCAAGGTCGTCGAGCTCTTTGCGCCGGAGGTGGCGGCGCTCGCGCCAGACGATCAACCGTTGCGCGATGCGCAGTGGCGGCAGTTCACCACTACGCTCGATCGCGAACTGCTCGTCACCGTCGAGAATGTCGTCCGCCTGACGCCGACGATTGTTGAAATCATCGTGCGCGCTCCCGCGGCCGCGCGGCATTTCCATCCGGGTCAGTTCTACCGGCTGCAGAACTTCGAAGCGCTGGCGCCGCGTGTGAACGGCGTGCCGTTGCTGATGGAAGGGATTGCGCTGACCGGCGCGTGGGTCGACAGAGAGCGCGGCTTGCTGTCGATGATCGCGCTGGAACTCGGGATTTCGAGCCGGCTCTGCGCGTACTTGCGAAAAGGCGAGCCGGTGGTTGTGATGGGACCGACCGGAACGCCGACTGAAATCACCGAAGGACAGAACGTCTTGCTGGCGGGCGGCGGTCTCGGCAACGCGGTGCTGTTCTCGATTGCCAAGGCGCTGCGTGAGCAGGGCAACAAGGTGATCTACTTTGCCGGCTACAAGAAGGGCGAAGACCTGTTCAAGCGCGAGGAGATCGAGGCGGCGACCGATCAGGTGATCTGGAGCACCGACATGGGCGTGGCGATTACGCCTCGGCGTCCGCAGGATGCGCACTTCCGCGGCAACATCGTGCAGGCGATGCTGGCGTATCAGGCGGGTGAGCTTGGCGAACAACTCGTGCCGCTGTCGTCCGTGGACCGGATGATCGTCATCGGTTCCGATCGCATGATGGCGGCCGTGAAAGCCGCGCGTCACGGCGCGCTCGCGCCGCACGTCAAGAAATGCCACGTCGGCCTCGGCAGCATCAACTCGCCGATGCAGTGCATGATGAAAGAAGTCTGCGCGCAGTGCTTGCAGAAGCACATCGATCCCGTCACCGGCAAGGAGACGTTTGTCTTCACTTGCTTCAATCAGGATCAAGAACTCGACAGGGTCGACTTCCCGAACCTTGCCGATCGTCTGCGTCAAAACACCGTGCAGGAGAAGCTGTCGCACGTGTGGTTCGAGCAGATGATGGCGAAGGAACAGCTCCCGCACGTTTAGCGTTCGAGGGCAACACGTGAGCGCATCAGCAGACAGTCGAGTGTGGTTTCTCCTCGAACGACGTCAGCGGTGGGCGTACGTCGTCGGCCTCATCGCGATCGCGGTCGTTGCGCGACTGCCGCAACTGCTCAGTCCGAACCTGCTGCTCACCGGCGACGAAGCGGTGCTTGGGCTGATGGCGAAGCATGTCGCTCAAGGCAAAGAGCTGCCGATGTTCTTTTACGGGCAGCACTACGGCTTCACGTTGATCGAGGAGCTGGTGGGCGCCTTGAGCTTCACGCTCTTCGGCGTCGGCGCCATTCCGTTGAAGCTGGCGATCCTCGCGGTCTGGATCGTGGGGATCGTCTTTGTGTTCCTGGCCCTTGCGCGCCTCATTGGTGACGCGCGGAGCCTGTGGATTACATCCTTCCTCGTCCTGAGTCCCGTGTGGGCCGTGCCCTCAATGAATGCGTGGGGCGGCTACCAGACGGCGTTCACGGCGTCGGCCATCCTCTGGTGGATGCTCGCGCAAGAGCGCTCGCTCGACACAACCGCGCAATGGGTGTTGGCGGGCCTGCTGACCTCTCTCATTTACTTCGCGCAGCGACTCTGGTTGCCGGGCGTACTTCCGTTTGTTGCTGCCGCGCTCGTGACACGCCGGCGATGGCTGATGCCACTGCTGGCTTATCTCGTGATGACCGCCGCGCCCATTCTGCTGCTGGAACTCACCGTCAGCCGGGCGAACGATGTGTGGGGGACGCCATCGCTTGGCAACAGCTATTTCCTCGGCGCACTTCCCTATGTCGGCCAACAGATCTATCTGAATTTCACCGGCGCGTACTACCTGTCGCAACCGCTCGACCCGCCTGGTCCCGTCACGCGGATCATGGCGGATCTCTGGTGCGGCCTTCTCGTGTTCGCTGTGTCGATGCAGGTGTACCGGCTGGCGACGAAGCGCTATTTGCGCTGGTCGCATCTCTTCTTCGCGTCAGTCGTGCTGACGCTGGGAGGCGAGTGGCTGTTGCTGTTCGGGCGTTCCGCGCACTATCTGTTGCCGCTCAGCGCTCCCCTGATTCTGCTGGTCGGCATCGAGCTTGCCGATCTGATGGATCGGCGCGTCCTGCCGAAATCCGTCGTGCTCGGGTTCGCCGTGGCCAGCGTGATGCTCGGGTCGGTGTCGATGTACGAGTTTCGCGCGTTCAACTTTCTCTGGCCCAACCCGCCGGCCAGCATGAGTGAGGCGAAACGATTGCAACGCGTGTTTGCGTACCTGAAGACTCAGGATGTCCATCACGTCTTTTCGATGAACGGTTTGCTCGACACGCAACTGATCTTCTACAGCGACGAACAAGTGATCGCTCGATGGACCGATCCGGTCGAGCGGTATCAGGCTTATGTCCGCGAGGTGGATCGCGCCCTCGCGCAGGGCGAACGTGTTGCCGTCGTCGGCTACACCGATACGAGCGGCGCGCCGGGATGTGTGGATGTGCCGATCTGCACTGGCGATATCAGCCACCGCGTCGCAAATCCTGAGGCGATCTACACCGTGGACGGCAAATATTTTGTGTACGTAGGCGCCGACCGGAAACTGCTCGAACAGCTCCGTTTCAGATTTTGGGAAACCAATTGATTCCTGCCTGTGTGGCTTCACGCTTGATGGTCGCGGCGTGGATTTAATCAGGATAAGAGCAACGACTCGAATATCGCTGACTGCCTGCGTCAACACACCGTGCAGGAGAAGCTGTTGTACGCGTGGTTCGAGCAGATGATGGCAAAGGAACCGCTCCCGCGCGTCTAACGCGCCGAGTGAGGTGGCAGCGCAGTCATCCGCCTCGAACGCACGAAGGCGATCATGGTTTCTATGAAATAGACCAGGGCTGTTGCCGTGCAAGAGATGAGCGCGGCGTCACCGAAATCGACGGGATACATCTGGTGCCCGGCCTGCCAGTTCCCAGCGATTTTTTTGATGCCGTCAGTAGCGAGCGGCGCCGTCACGATGAGGCTGCAAATGAGGAGCAGGCAAGTCTTGAGGGCCGTTCTGCCTGGCGCCCGGCATGGTGGTTGCTGACTGGCCCGGATCAAGCCCCAGCTTCCGGCGGATACCATGAGGGCGCTGCCTCCAATCAAGGCGAGTGCTTTGAACGCTTCCGCGCGACGCTCGAGTTCGATCAGGACAAACAACAACCCCATTACCGACAAGAACCACATAACCGCCGCAGGGATCACGCCGAAAATGATGTAGACCCACGCGCGGTATGTCCTCCAGCGATGTGCTCGCATGTGTGCTTCTCTGGGTCTGTCAGGCGTTCAAGCTAAGCGG
Source organism: Acidobacteriaceae bacterium (assembly GCA_031274845.1). Taxonomy (GTDB): domain Bacteria; phylum Acidobacteriota; class Vicinamibacteria; order Vicinamibacterales; family CAVVIG01; genus CADEEX01. The sequence goes on along the minus strand of JAISPN010000119.1, from coordinate 16,483 downwards.
CGCCGTGAGCCGTTCTGCGCGAGCGCGCCGGCGTTTCCTGTGCCGGCATCAGGACGCGCTCGTTGATGGCGGCGTGGGCCGCGCCGAGTAGTGCCGCGTCAGGTGTGAGGATCACCGTGACCGGGATCTCGGCGAGGAGATCGGTGTACGGCGCTTTGTCTCTGAAGGCGCTCAAAAAACGTCCGTCGGTGAGCGCCGGCAGAATCTTCGGCGCAATGCCGCCGCCGACGTAGACGCCCGCGGTGGCCATCGTGCGGAGCGCCAGATTGCCCGCTTCCGCGCCGTACGCGCTCGCGAAGAGCGCGAGCGTCTCGATACATCCGCCGCAGCGCCGTTCGAGCGCCGCTTGCGTGATGAGTGCCGCCGCCTTGGGGTGACTGAGATCGTCGACCGCGAGGCAGTCGCCGTGATGCAGAAGCGGATGGATGTTGACGAGGCCGCGTCCGGAGACGACGCGTTCGACTTCGACACGGCTGAACCGATCGAGGAGACCACGCAGGACGCCGATCTCCCGCTCGTTGCGTGCGGCCCAGTCGGCATGACCCGCTTCGGTGGCTGACGGAATAAATCGTCCGTTGACCCGATGGATAAACGCTTCGCCGAGACCGGTGCCAGCCGCGATGAGCGCGAGGTTCCCGTCAGGCGCTGGACGTCCTTCCTGAAGCACATGAAGCTCGGACCTATTGAGCAGCGGCAGCGAGTACGCCATCGCTTCGAGATCGTTGAGTAGCGTGACGCGAGGGATGTCGAATGCGCGTGCGATGTTTCGAGCGTCAATCGTGAACGGCACGTTGGTGAGTGCCGCCGTGTCGCCGAGCACCGGTCCGGCAATGCCGAAGCACGCCGCGCTGACCGACGTGCCACTGACGTGGGGATCGTTTGCGAACGCAGCGATGAGCGTTGTGAGATCAGGAAAATCGGTCGTCGTGAACGTGCGCGTGACGAGTGGACGTGGATGGATCGGTTGCGCGTCGAAGAGCCCGATCATCGTCTTTGTACCGCCGACGTCGCCTGCGAGGATCATGGTTGACAACCGTATCATTCTCTAGCATCTTTGAGGCCGCTCGCGTCCGTCGCCCTCGTCTGTGCGGTGCGGTTTCCCTTGAGCGCTTCTCGATACGGTGTCACATCCGCTCGCCGATCAGGTCGTTGTCTTTACTGGAAAATCAGGCGCGTTTACCCGCAAGGATGCGCGTGCGCTCGTCGCCAGACTCGGCGGGACGACCGCTGACGAGGTGACGGTGAAAACCACGATGCTCGTGGTTGGCGGCGAGGGCGTCGGACCAGCCGCGGAGAAAACCCACAATCTGCGCCGCGCCGAAGAGCTGAACGCGCAGCAGGCGTCGTCGATCCAGATCCTCACCGAAGCGCAGTTCTGTCAGCGTGCGGGCGTGCCGACGATGGAGGCCATCCGTCAGCAGTACCACGCGCAGCGCGATCTGCTCGCGCGCTATCACGCGCTCGGCGAGGATCACCTGCGCTATCTGGTGAAGTGCGGTGTCATTCATCAGGCGCTCAAGACGAACGCCGAGACGTTCTTCGATTTCCCCGCCGTGACGGTGATCAAGCAGGTGAGCGACGACATGGCGCGCGGCCGGTCGTTCCAGAGCGCTGTTCGCGCGGTGATGTCCGCGCGTGAAGGGCAACTGGCGTTTGATTTCAGGCTGGATGCGGCGCCGGCGAAGATTCTCGCGCTAGAGAGGCGCGAGACGCCGAAGACCGCCACGCGAGCGGCGTCACCGGCGCCGGTCCGCGATGTGGCGCGCGCCGAAGAATACTTTCTTGCCGGATCGGCGCTCGACAACGGCGACGAGACGCTGCGCGAGCAGGCCGAGGCCGAGTATCGCCGTGCGCTGGCGTGCGATCCGTGGCTCGTGCCGGCGCTCATCAATCTGGCCAATCTGCGCTACAGCTTCGACGAGTTGGCCGAGGCGCAGGCGCTCTACGAACGGGCGATTGCGATCGATGACGCGTTCTTCGAAGCGCACTTCAACCTTGGAAATATTTTTCACGACCTGAATCAGTTCGCGGACGCCGAGCGCTGCTATGCCCAGGCGTTGCACCTGAATCCGTCCTATGCCGACGCGCACTTCCACCTTGCCGTGACGCTTGAAAAAATGGGGCAGTCACCGCAGGCGCGGCCGCACTGGCGTGCGTATCAGCGGCTTGCGCCAGAGGGCGAGTGGATTGAGCTGGCGCGGGAGTTTTCCGAATAGCGAATTGCGTTTGGCCGATCGTCAGTCGCGATCGGCGTCGCGCTTCTTCGTGATCCGGCGCTGCTTGAAGAGCGTGCAGTCGGGACACCACGCGTCAGGATTGAAGCTGGTGCCAGCCATGGGCAGCACGTCGCGGTGGCCGCAGCATTCCGGGCCATCTTCGGGAGGCCGCCGCCAGCGGCACGATTTGAAGCGCGCCATGGCTGGCGGCGTCGGCGCGTCCATTGTTGAGGTGCCTATTCTATGTGGACGCCAACCGACTTTTCCAAGTGCGCCCAGGCGTGCCGTTCCGATGGGGAGACGAGCGTAATCGCGTGTCCTGTTTCGTCCGCGCGTCCGGTGCGGCCGACGCGGTGCACGTACGTTTCCGGCGAATCCGGCAGCTCGTAGTTGATGACGGTGTGGATGCCGTCGATGTCGAGGCCGCGCGCGGCGATGTCGGTTGCGACGAGCACTTTGTATGTGCCGCCACGGAATCCTTCGACGGCAATCCGCCGCTGCTCCTGCGTGCGATCGGCATGGAGCGCGACGCACTTCACGCCAGCCGCCGAGAGGCGTCGCGCTAGACGATCGGCGCCGATCTTCGTCCGCGAGAAGACGAGCACCGGACCTTCCGGGCGGCGCAGATGTTCGATGAGCCACTCGAGTTTGGCCGATTCCTCGACCACTTCCGCGCGATGCGAGATCGAGTTCGCGGGTTTGCTGCGATGACCGACCTGCACGTACTTCGGTGTCTTGACGATCTCGAGCGCTTGCCGCACGACTTCGTCGGGCATCGTGGCCGAGAAGAGCAGCGTCTGACGTTCGGCCGGCAGTGCCGCGATGATGCGCCGCACGTCGGGCCAGAAGCCCATGTCCATCATGCGATCGGCTTCGTCGAGCACCAGCAGCTCGATACGGGAAAGATCCGTGTTCTGCTGACGCATGTGATCCATCAGCCGTCCAGGGGTGGCGACGATGATGTCGACGCCCGCTTTGAGGGCGCGTTCCTGCGCGCCCATTTCGACGCCGCCGTAGATCGCCGCGCTCGTCACCGTCGTGTGATACGACAGGCCGTGGATTTCGTCTTCGATCTGCACGGCGAGTTCGCGCGTCGGCGCCAGCACGAGGACACGGCTCTTCGCGTTCGGCTCATTGGTAAGGAGCTTCTGCAAGGTCGGCACGACGAACGCCGCGGTCTTGCCGGTGCCGGTGGCGGCGCAGGCGATGAGGTCGTGCCCCGCGATGGCGAGCGGGATGACGGCGCTTTGAATCGGCCGCGTTTCCTTGAAGCCGAGATCGCGCGTGCCTTCGACCAGTCGCGGATCGAGATGGAACGCGTCGAACGCCAGCGGTGTCGTGTCGCACTCAATCGAATCGAGTAAAGGGGCGGCAGGTGCCGCGTGCGAATGTTGAGTGACGTGCGGGCGTGGCGGACGTGCGCCTGTCCGCCGACGGGGGCGTCGACGGCGGTTGGGGTCGTGACCGGAGGTCTTCGAGTTCAAAACGTTGTGACTAGCGGGCTCGGAAGGTGATGATGCCGCGGACCGGATCGTAGGGCGAAACGCCAACGGTCACCCGATCTCCTGGAACCACTTTGATGCGGAAGCGGCGCATGCGGCCGCTTAATTGGGCGAGCACTTCGTGGCCGGCGTCGCACTGCACGCGGTATAACCCGCCGCTATGAACTGCCACCACGGTGCCTTGCATATCGATGAGATCGTCCTTACCCAAACGCTAGTATTCCTTTCTGTAAGATCAGCCATTGTGTCACACGCGGCCAGCGGACGCCAGCTATAGCGCTCTGACGGCGTCTTCGACCTGTTTGGCCAACTGCTCGTAATTGTCGCCAGCTAACCGGAGCGGCGCGCCGAATGTCACCGTCACACGGCCGGGCCGCGCCATCTTCCACGTCGGGTGCAAGACCTTGTCGAGCCCGGTGATCCGGACCGGCACCACCGGGACGTTGAGCCGCGCGGCGATCATGCCGATGCCGGGACGGAAGCGATCGATCTCGCCGGTCATGGAACGGCGCCCTTCAGGAAAGATCAGCACGGAACAGTGGCTGTCGAGCACGTCGCCGATAGACCGCAGCGTTTGCCGCGCGCCGGCTTCGCGTTGCGGCAATGGAAACGCGTTGAAGAACAGCGTCGAGAGGTAGTAGTTCAGGCTGTTGGTGAACCATTCACGGCGGCTGTACTGCGCGGGAAAGAAGTGCGGCTTGAAAAACTCTTTCGCCATCGCCGTCGCCGTGCGGTACCGCAGGCGTGCCGGCAGCGCCGCGAGGATGACCGGCGTATCCATGTGGCTCTGATGGTTGGCCGCAAAGATGACCGGTCGGTCGATCTGCGCGAGATGCTCGCGTCCTTCGACGCGAATCCAGGCAAAGAGGCGCGCGAGCGGCAGAATCCACGTTGGCAGACTGAGGCGGCGCAGCGCGCGCGCCGGAAGCCGGCGATTCCATGCCGGAAAATCAACCGGCTCCTGCGGCGGGGCCGCCGAGGCCGCGGCGCGTGCGACGATGCGCTGCAGATCGGCGACGCTGCGCGCTTCGGCAAACGCGCCTTCGTCGATGCGCGTCTCAAAGCGATCTTCGAGCGTGACCATCAACTCGACCCGTTCGAGCGAGCTCAGGCCAAGTTCTTCGAGGCTGGTTGCCGCGTCCACCTGCTCGCGTCCCGCCTGACGCGCGACGATCGCGGCGAGCGGATCGCCTGACGGCTGCACGGGTGTCGTGGCGCCACCGCTTGCGATCCACTCACGAATCGCCGCGCGCTTTAATTTCTTCGTGCCTTCCGTGCGCGGTAATTCCGCCGCTGGCCAGAGGAGCACGCGGCGAATTTTCTGATGATCCGCGAGCCGGGCGTTGGCGAGCCGCGCGATCTCGTCAGCATCGACGTTTGGATCGGCCACGATGACCGCGTGTACGCGCTCTTCGCTCCCACCGCTGGCGCTGACGCCAACCACCGCCGAATCGCGCACGCCTGGCAGTTCGTTCAGCACGCGCTCCACATCGTCGGGAAAGACGTTCAGCCCTTCGGGCGTGATGATCAGTTCCTTCTTACGGCCGCGAATGAACACCTGCCCGTCAGGCGTCATCTCGCCGATGTCACCGGTGTGGAACCAGCCGTCCTCGAACGCGCGCGCCGTCTCCTCGGCGGCGTTGTAGTAGCCGCTGGTGACGTTTTCGCCGCGCACCAGAATCTCGCCGTCGGGCGCGATCTTCATCTCGACGCCAGCGATCGCCTTGCCGACCGATCCGCGTTTGGTGCCGAATGGATGATTCAAGGTGACGATCGGCGCGGTTTCGGTGAGGCCGTAGCCTTGAATGACCGCGTAACCCAATTCGCCCCAGAACGCTTCGAGTTCGGCATCGAGCGGCGCCGCGCCGACGACGAACGCCCAGAACTTCCAGCCGAACGCGCGATGGGTCGAGCGATGCTCCCACCAGCGCCGGGCAATCCGCTGTATCGCCGCGCGTGTGCCCGGCTGTTGCGGCCGCGCGCGCGCCGCGTCGATTGTGGCGGTTGTCTCTGGACGCAGCCGCCGCACATGATCGCGCAGCACGTCGAGAATCTTCGGCACCGACACGACAACCGAGATCCGCCGGCGCCGCACCTGCTCGACGATCTCACCCGGGTTGTAGCCACGGATGAACACAACCACGCCGAACAGCATCGGCGGGATAAACGTGGCCATCGCCTGCCCGAACATGTGGCTGAGCGGAAGCAGATTCAGGAAGCGGAGCGGAAAGAACGGCCGTCCCCAGTGGCGATACTTCAACACCTCGTGTTCGACCGGAACGATATTGGCGAGCACGTTGCGATGCGTGATGACGACGCCTTTGGGATCGGCCGTGGCGCCCGACGTGAAGATGATCTCCGCGACATCATCTTTGGTGATGTCGACCGCGGTGGGCGTGCCGTCAGGCCAGTCGAGTTCGTGAAGATGCCAGATCGCCGTATCCGGGATGTCAGCAATCGGCGGCACATCCTGTCCGAGCAGGACGATCTTTGCCTTGACGATGCGTGCGACGCGCGCGAGAAAATCCGGGGAGCCGCGATAGTCGATCGGCACGACCACGACGCCGGCCAGCAGACAGCCCCAGAAGGCGATCACCCATTCGGGGCGGTTCTCGCTGAAGAAGACAACCGTGTCGCCCTTGACGAGCCCGAGCGACTGTAAACGCGATGTAAACCCGCGCGCGCGCCGCGCGACATCGGCATAGGAGAGGGTGTGCGTTTTAAATCCGTCGTCGTAAACGAGGAAGTCACCACGCGTGGTGGAGAGATCGCTGAAGAAGTCGAGGAGAGTCTCGCGGCGCACCGGTACGACTATGATAGTCGCATGATGACGCGTCGCATTTTGCCGGTCGCCGGAGCGCTCCTTGTCTGTGCGTCGATGGCGGCGGCGCAGCCGCGATCGTCAGGGGCGGTGTGGCCGAAGCTCTCGACGGCGCAGCAAGACGAGGTGATGCGGTTCGGCGAAGACTTCAAGCGCTTCATCGGCGCGGCGAAAAACGAGACCGCGTTTGTGCGGGAGTCGGTGACGCTGCTCGACGCGAACGGCTTTAAGCCGTGGCCGGCATCACCATCGCGCGCGGATGTGCAGCCGGGCAGCCGGTGGTACGCCATCAATCGTGGCCGGACCATCGTCGCGTTTGTCGTGGGACGGCAACCGCTCTCTGAAGGCGCGCGCATCGTCAACACGCACAACGACTCGGTGCGCCTCGAACTGAAACCCAAACCGCTGCGCGACAGCTTCGACATCACGCTGCTCGATACCACGACGCACGGCGGCCTCAAGAACTATCAATGGGTGAACCGGCCGCTGGCGCTCATCGGACAGGTGACGAAAACCGACGGCACGCGCGTGACGATCGACATCGGTCATGCGCCCGGCGACCCGGTGCTGCTGATTCCCGACATCGCGCCGCATATCGATCAGGATTTTCGCGAGCGCAAGAACCGTGACGTCATCCAGACCGAGGAACTCGATCCGGTGCTGGCGTTGACGCGCGACGGCGCGATCTCGGTGCTCAAGGAGAAATACCACCTGACGCCGGACGATTTGCTCGCCGCCGATTTGCAGATCGTGCCGGCGCAGATGCCGGTGGATGTGGGGCTCGACCATCAACTCATTGGCGCGTACGGCCACGACGATCGATCGAACGGGTTCGCGATGATGCGGGCGCTCATCGAAGTGCGGAATCCCGAACGGATGGCGATTGCGTACGGCGTGAACAACGAAGAAGTGAACTCCTGGACGACCGGTGTCGAGTCCGAGTGGTTTCGCACGCTGCTCGCGGAGGTTATCGCCGCCGAGGAATCGCACTACGACGACCTGATGCTGCGTCACGCGCTGCGCCGGTCGCAGGCGTTGGTCTCCGACTGCACGACCGCCATCGAGCCGCTCTTTCCGCAGCCGTATCTGCCGGACGCGTCGGCGCGCCTTGGCTACGGCGCGGTCTTCAAGGAATACGGATCGGGCAAGCAAGCCGATGCCGAGTACTTCGCGGAAGTCCGGCAGATCTTCGATGCGGCGGGCGTGCACTGGCAGACGCATACATACCGCGCGGGGTATGGCGGTGGTACTATCGCGCAGTGGTTTGCGAATGCTGATATCGATACGGCTGATGTCGGCATCGGTGTTCTGAGCATGCACTCACCCATGGACGTGTCATCCAAAGTAGACTTATGGGAGCTCTACCGAGGGTTCAAGGCGTTTTTCGCCACCACCAATCAAGCCAGCCGATCTTCTTCTGGGCGCTGACGTAAAAGACAAAATCACCATGCGTGTGTTTCTGACCGGTGGAACCGGTTATATCGGACGGTCTGTGCTCGAGGCGCTCTTGCGCGCCGGGCACGATGTGACCGTGCTCGTTCGCAACAATGAAAAGGCGGCGCACGTCGAGGCGCGCGGCGCACATCCGGTCGTCGGCAATCTCGCGGAGCCGGAGTCGTATCGCGCCGCGGCCGACGCGCAGGATGGATACATCCACGCGGCGTTCGAGACGGCCGCCGGCCGTGCCGCCGCGGTGGACCGACTGGCCATCGACACGCTGCTGGCGGCCGCCACGCGTCCGCGCACCACCTCGCCAGTGTCGTCAGCACCGCGCTTTGTCATCTACACATCGGGCGTCTGGGTCGTGGGCGCGACATCCGATCCCGCGGACGAGCAGACGCCGGTTCATCCCATCGCGCACGTCCAATGGCGTCCGGCGCACGAGCAGATCGTGCTCGACGCGGCGACCGAGCATCTGCGGACGCTCGTCGTGCGGCCGGGCGTCGTCTACGGCGGCGGTCAAGGCATTGTGGGCGATCTGTTCAAGTCGGCCGCGAACGGACTGGTTCGCGTCGTCGGCGAGGGGAACAACCACTGGCCGCTTGTGTACGACCGCGACCTCGCCGATCTCTACGCGCGTCTGGTCGCGCGCGAGGACGCCTCCGGGATCTATCACGCCACCGACGAAGGTGACGAACGCGTCAACGACATCGTGGAGGCGATTGCGCCGTACTTGCCGATGCGTCCGGATGTGCGTCACGTGCCGATCGAAGAGGCGCGGCACAAGATGGGCACCTACGCGGACGCGCTCGCGCTCGATCAGATCATCCGCAGTCCGCGCGCCCGCGCGATCGGCTGGACGCCAAGCCTGCATTCGGTCGTGAGCAACGCCGCGCGCCTCCTCGAAGAGTGGCGTAACTCGAAGTAGAACTTAATACCCCGCTTCTTTTTGGTGTCGAAACGCCAGCACGTACACCGCATCAGCCGTCGTCTCGTAGCGGTACAGTGCGACGTATCCGGAATCGCCGAACTCGATCAAGAGTTCGCGCAATTCCAGAGCCTCGGAAAAAGGCCGTCCCATGTTGGGCATGGTTTCCAGTAGCAGGAATGCTTGTTCGATCACCTGGCTTGCCCGTTGGGCGGCTTCAGGGGCCTTGGCTGTCAGGAACAGACGGCAGCGCTCCAGGCCGACGACCGCGCCTTCGGTGATGATTACTCGTGGCACTTTGGCGCTGGTGTTTCCCTGTCAGTACCCCAGGTGTTCAACCAATCGCGCACTTCTTGACCAGTGAGGTGTCGGCCTGTTTCGCGGTAAGACGCCCAGGCGGCTACCGCTTCCTGCGTGAACTGTTCGCGGGCTTCTTCGCGCGCGACGTACTGCGCGATCGCTTCGCGCATAATCCAGTGAGAGGTGCGGCTGCGTGATGCCGCCAGCCGCTGGACGCGATCCTTTAGTTCATCGTCAAGTTTGATGGATGTAGCCATACCCAAACTGGCGCCTCTCTCGTAAAGGTAGTGCCGTAGCTACGATATCACTCTCTCTGGAGCATCGGTGGTGCGATGCGTCGCGCTCAGTCGGCGAAGCGTTCGAGATCGTCTTCGTCGGCGCCCGGCAGCAGATCGAAGAACGCATCGAGGCTGCGGTCCAGGGCGCGTCTCAGCTGCGGGATGGTGCCATCGATCGTGTGCAACGTCACACTGTCCGTGCGGCCATCCGCCAGCCGCACCGTCGCACGGTCCGGATGTGTGAGCGAGCCTTCAGGCACAAGACGCACGCCGTAAACCAGTGTGTAGCGAGCCATGTTCCAATCATAAAGGCATGCCGGATTTCCAAATTCACGGCCGTCGCGGTATGGTGTGCGTCTTAACCACAAAGGAATTTCCATGATGCGCAGGCGCTTCCTGACTGTTGTGTGTGCCGCGATTCTTGCGGCCGGAGTGATGACCGGATGTTCGACGCCGTCACCGGCGCCGGCGGCGAGCAACGACATCCCGACGATTCCGTTCGAGAAGTACACGCTTCCGAATGGTCTGGACGTGATCCTGTCCGAGGATCACCGGTTGCCGCTGGTGGCGGTGAATCTCTGGTATCACGTCGGGCCGGCCAACGAAGTGGCGGGACGGACCGGGTTTGCTCATCTCTTCGAGCACATGATGTTCCAGCAGTCGAAGCACGTGCCGTCCGACACGTTTTTCAAGACGCTCGAAGGCGTCGGCGGCAGCGACATCAACGGCACGACCGATTTCGACCGCACCAACTACTTCGAGACGCTGCCGTCGAATCAGCTCGAGCTGGGGCTCTGGATCGAATCCGACCGCATGGGCTACCTCCTCGACGTGCTCGATCTCCCGAGCTTCACAAATCAACAGGACGTCGTTCGCAATGAGCGGCGGCAGAGCGTTGAAAACCAGCCGTACGGCATCGTCGACGAAAAGATCTTTCACCTGCTGTTTCCGGAAGGGCATCCGTACTACGCCGACGTCATCGGATCGCACGCCGACATTCAGGCCGCGAAGCTCGAGGATGCGAAGAGCTTCTTCAAGCAGTTCTACGCGCCGAATAACGCGAGCATCGCCATCGTCGGCGACTTCGATTCGGCGGCGCTCAAGCCGATCGTCGAAAAATATTTCGGCAGCTTCAAGCGTGGTGAGCCGGTGCAGAAGCCGAACGTGGTGGCGCCGAAGATTACCGCGGAGCGCCGGGCGATCGTGCAGGACCGCGTGGAGTTGCCGCGCGTGACCATGGCGTGGGTGACGTCGCCGATCTTCCAGCCTGGCGATGCGGATCTCGACATCGCCGCGAGCGCGCTCGGCGGTGGACGTTCGAGCCGGCTGTACAAATCGCTCGTCTACGACAAGCAGATCGCGCAGACGGTGAGCGCGTCGCAGGAATCGCTGATGCTCGGGTCGGTGTTCGAGATCGAAGCGACGGTGCGGCCGGGGCATACCGCTGAAGAGGTCGAGAAGGCGATCGAGGAAGAACTGAACACGATCCGCGAGAAAGGTCCGGACCAGGCGGAAATCGATCGCGCCAGAAACGTCATTGAAACGCGGATCGTGCAGGGGCTCGAAACGCTCGGTGGGTTTGGCGGCGTGGCCGATCGCTTGAACAGCTACAACCACTACCTCGGCGATCCCGGATTTTTGCCGAAGGACATCGCGCGGTATCGCGCGGTGACAACCGAGAGCGTGAAGGCGGTCATCAACGAGCAGTTGACGCCAGCCTCGCGCGTCGTGGTGTACGGCGTGCCAGGGACGCAGGATCTGGGCGCACCGGTGCCGACACCGCCCGCGCCGTCCGGAAAGCAAGCCGCGGGGGGCACGGAGTCGGTCAACCCGGACGAACCGTGGCGAAGCCAGCCGCCGCAGGCGGGCGCGGAGCATCCGCTGCAGATTCCGGTGCCGAAGTCGTTCACGCTCGCCAACGGGTTGACCGTGTTCGTCAACGAACGTCCGGGGCTGCCGATTGTGTCGGCTACGCTCGTCGTGAAAACCGGCAGCGGCGCGAATCCACCCGGCAAATCAGGTCTGGCGAACTTTACGGCGGCAATGCTCGATCAGGGCATTGAAGGGAAGTCGGCGCTGCAGATTGCCGATGAAGTCGCGCAGCTTGGCGGATCGCTGACGGCCGGATCGACGATGGATGCGTCGCAGGTGACGGCGCGATCGCTGACGCGGACGTTCCCGGAAATGCTGACGCTCATCTCGGATGTCACGCGCCGGCCGACGTTCCCGCAAGAGGAGATCGAGCGTCAGCGCGCGAGCCGGCTTGCGAGCCTCGTCCAGCAACGCGCGAATTCCAACGCCGTCGCAAGCACCGTCATGGCCTCGGCACTCTACGGTCCCGAGCATCCGTACGGACACACGGAGATCGGGGAAGAGGCGACGAACAAGGCGATGACGCGAGACGACCTGCAAGCGTTCTGGTCGAAGAACTTCGTGCCGAACAACGCGGCGCTCGTGGTGTCGGGGCAGGTGACGGTCGACCAGTTGAAGCCAATGATCGAACAGTCGTTCGGTTCGTGGCAGCAGGGGACGCCAACCGCGGTGACGCCTGTGGCGCCGTCGACGACCTCCGCGCGTCTGGTGCTCGTCGATAAACCTGGCGCGCCGCAGTCGCAATTGCGTGTCGCGTCGATTGGCGCCGCGCGCTCGACGCCCGATTATCCGCAGATGCTCGTGATGAACGAAGCGCTCGGGGGGCTCTTCTCAAGCCGCATCAACCTCAATCTCCGCGAGGATCATGGCTACACCTACGGCGCGAGCTCGCAGTTTGTGTTCAGACGTTTTCCGGGTCCGTTCCTCGTGGCGACCGGTGTGCGCACCGACGTCACGGGTCCAGCCGTTTCGGAAATCCTGAAAGAGCTGAAGGGAATCAAGGCGGCGGAGTTGTCGCCAGAGGAGTTGGCGCTGTCGAAGGGATCGCTCGTCCGGTCGCTGCCGGCGAACTTCGAGACCAGCGATCGCGTCTCGGCGACGACGGCGAATATTTTCGTCTACGGCTTGAGCCCCGATTACTACACGACCATCGGCGAGCGGTTGCAGTCGGTCACCGCCGCGCAGGCGAAAGAAGCCGCGGACAAGTACATCGATCCGAACAAAGTGATCGTGATTGCGGTCGGCGACCGCGCGAAGATCGGCAGCTCGTTGGGCAAGCTCGGCCTCGGCACGCCGGAAATCAGAAACGCCGACGGCACGTTGGCGAACGAGAAAACAGGAAAGTAGCCGGCGACGCGGCTACTGCGCGCGCATTGAATCGACCAGTTGTCTGGCCGATTGGGTCGCCTCGTCGAGCGTCGTCACGCGGCCGTCGAGCTGTTGTTCGTACACGGCTTTCGTGATCTCGCCGACGTGTGGTCCCGGGCGGATGCCGAGCGCCAGCACATGACGTCCGAGCAGCAGCGGCGCCGGTGGCCGGTGTTCAACGCCGAGCGCGTGCGCTCGTTCGAGAAACCAGTCCATCGCCGCGGCGGAGAAGTTTCCCGGCTTGCGCCCAAGACAATCTGATTTCGCGACACGAGCGAGCAGATCGAGATCGACCTTCTGCGCCAGCCGCCGGAACGCGCCGTCGCCCACTTCGCCTTTCGCTTTGAACCACATGCCCGGCTTCAGGTGTTGCGCCACGATGGCGAGCACCTGACGTCGCACGTCGTAGCCGTCGATCGTGTGAATATTCAGACGATCGAGAAACGCCGTCGCGGGCGGGACGCCTTGCTCCTCGTGATCGATTGAGCGAATCCGTCCGTCAAGAAACGCCGTCGTCGCCGGTTTGCCGAAGTCGTGTGTCACCGCGCCAAGCATGATCGCGATCTGCTTCGGTCGAGGGAGATCGTCGATGCGAAGCCGCGCCTCGTCGATGACTTGCAGCGTGTGGACCCAGACGTCCCCCTCGGGGTGCCACTCCGGTTCCTGCGGGCAGCCGACGAGCGCGAAGAGTTCCGGGAAGAGTCGTTCGACGACACCGAGTTCGCGCGCCAGCGTAAAGCCGATTGATGGCCGCGCGGCGAAGAGAAGCTTTTCGATCTCGCCCCACACCCGTTCGGCAGGTAGATCGTCGAGCGCAATCGTCTGGCAGATGCGCCGCGTCTCCTCGTCCAGCGTCAGCTCGAACCTTGCCGCAAACTGAATCGCGCGCAGCACGCGCAAGCTGTCATCGGCGAACGTCTGCGGATCGACGACGCGCAGGACGCGCCGTGCGAGATCCGCGCGCCCCTCGAACGGATCGAGGATGTCGCCGGTGAGCGGATCGAACGACATCGCGTTGACTGTGAAGTCGCGCCGCCGCGCGGCCTCCGCGATCGTCATCGACGGATCGCCTTCGATGTGAAACGCGCGATGTCCGCGTCCGGCTTTCGATTCGCGCCTTGGCAGCGATACGTCGATGCCGTTGCACTTGTAGACTTGAAAACTCTCGCCGACGGTTTCGACGCGGCCGATGGTTTCGAGCAGTGTGCGCAGCTCGTCGCCCGGCACGCCGAACACTTCGATGTCGACGTCCTTGGAGGCAAGGCCGAGCAGACGATCGCGGACCCAGCCGCCGACGACGAGCGCGCGTCCGCCAGCCGCCGCGACGGCGTGCGCGATGGCGAGGGCGTCCGGGCTGATGGTGCTGGTGTTCATACGGGAATGGGCTTCCGCCCCCAGCGGCGGACGAGCCGGTCGCAGAGGCCTGGTGCGACAGCGTTCATCAGCGCCAGTATGCGCGCCGCCTTGTAGGGGTAGATTTCAGGACGCGGACGCGCGATTGCTTTCTCGATCGCTTTGGCGACATCATCGGCGCTCTGCTTCGGTCCCATCGCGCGCGTCGCGAACCCGGAGTGCCCGGTCATCACGCTGAAGAACTCGGTGTCTGTCGAGATCGGATAGACGACCGACAGGTGAATCGGCGTGCCGGTCAGCTCGGCGCGCAGGCACTCGGCGAATCCGACCTGCGCGAACTTCGTCGCCGAGTACGCGCTCATGTACGGCACGCCACGCTTGCCGACGATGGACGAGACAATAAAGAGATGCCCGGCATTCTGCCGTTTGAACACCGGCAGCGCGGCGCTGGCGCCGTTCACCGTGCCGAAGTAGTTGACGTGCATCATGTCGATCGCTTGCGCCGAATCGATCGCCTCGCTTTCGCCGTAGAGACCGTAGCCCGCGTTGCAGACCATCACATCGAGTCGGCCGTACTGCTCCACCGTTGCGCGCACGAAGCGCTCCATGTCCTGCGCGCTCGTGACGTCGGCCACGACAGGCAACGCCTGTCCGCCCACGGCACGAATCTCGTCCGCCGCTTGATCGAGCCGGTCGCGTCGGCGGCCGCAGATGGCGACCGCGCACCCGCTTCGCGCCATGCGCAGCGCCACCGCGCGCCCGATCCCGGTCGCGCCTCCGGTGATTGCGATGACCAGACTCATGATGTCGTCAGCCCTTCGCCAATCATGCCGCGAAGCACGAAGGCAAGGTTGGCTGGCCGTTCGCCCAGGCGTCGCATGAAGTACGGAAACCACTCGCGGCCGAATGGAATGTAGACGCGGACCTGGTAGCCGTCGCGGACGAGTTGTTCCTGCATGTCCCGGCGAATACCGTACAACATCTGGAACTCGAATCGATCGCGCGCGATGGCGTGCGTCTCGGCCACGCGGATTGTGTGCGCGATCATCCGTGTGTCGTGCGTGGCGATCGCGGGGTAGTGACCGCAGGTCAGCAGATGTTCGAGCATCCGGCGATACGCCGCGTCGACGTCCGCCTTGTGCGTGTAGGCGACGGCGGCGGGTTCGAGGTACGCGCCCTTCACTAATCTCACGCGCATGCCGAGCGCGGCGATCTCTTTCACGTCCTGCTCGCTCCGTTTGAGATCGGCCTGCAACACGACGCCAATCTGCCGGTAGCCTTGCTCCCACAACGTGCGGACGGTATCGAGCGTCACGGCGGTGTACGGCGAGTTCTCCATGTCGACCCTGACGAAGAATCCGTCGGCGTGGTCGAGGATGCGGCGCAGGTGATCGCGCGCGCGAGCGCGATCGAGGTCGAGTCCAAGCTGCGTGAGCTTCAGCGAGATGTTGCGTCCGATGCCGGCGCCGACGATGACATCCATGATGCGGAGGTATTCGCGGCTGACCGCGTCAGCTTCCTCGAGCGAGCCGACGCTCTCGCCCAGATAGTCGAGCGTGTGCAGCAGCCCTTTGCCTTCGATCTGTCTGGCGGCCTGAATCGCCTCGTCAATCGTTTCGCCGGCGATGAAACGGCGGGCGAAGCTTTCCGGCTGTTTCATCCCGTAGCGGGAGGCGAGCGTCTTGAGCCGGGAACTGCGCGCCAGCCGGTGAAAGAACGCCTTGGATGCTTGATCGATCATGCGGTCTGCTCGCGCGAACGACGGGTTAGTGTGACGGCTCTGATGCCGTCAGAAGATGTTCGATGGTGCGTGCGTAGTAGCGAAGCACGGTTCGTGCCCGGATGCGGAATCGCCCGCGCTCGTGGACGATGATGCCGCGCGATTCAAGGAGGGTAGCGCCAGCAGCGATGGCTTCGCGTCCGCTGTGGACGTCCAGATTGGCGTGTCGCGCGGCGAGTGTCTCGATGAGGCGATCGATGCGCGATTCGAGTTCAGGCGCCGTGATCGACGGCCGCATGGCGGTTGCCACAAGCGCGGTCGGCAGCACTTTGTAGAGTTCGCCGATCCGTGTGCTGACCAGTTTCGTCAGCGCGAGGACATCGGTTTTTGATTCCGCATCGTAGTGCGACGCGTGGATCGGCGTGCCGAACGTGACGATGGCCCGGGAGTGATACCCGACGGCATACCGCACCATCTCGGCAACCTCGCGGGTGAACGGACGCTGACGCTTCTTGACACGCTGCCGCGACAGGATGTGATCTTCGAGCACCAGATCGTAGGCGATGGCCACCGGCACGATTACCAGATCCGGGCGCTCGGCGGTCAGCGCGGCATGGAGCAAGCCGGTCTTTGCCGCTTTCAGTTCGCCGCTGTAGCTGCGGCCCCCTTCCGGGTAGAAGAAGAG
>JAISPN010000011.1 GCA_031274845.1 Acidobacteriaceae bacterium | reverse complement strand
ACGGGCCGAATATGCGCGGCGCGAGCCAGCCCTACATGGGGCCGCGGCCGCCAGCGGGCCCGAAGCATCGCTATCACCTGCAGGTGTTCGCGCTCGACACGACGCTCGCGACAGAGCCGGCGCTCACCTACGACACGCTCCTCGCGGGAATGAAGGATCACGTGCTGGCGTCGGGCGAAGTGGTTGGCCTCGGCTCGTTCGATCCGAGCGCGCCGCCTCCACCGCAGCGCGGTGGGCCTGCGTCGCCGGGCCGGTAACGATTCGCATCGGTTGTGTTAGAGGGCGGTGGCTCACACGGGCCACCGCCCTTTTTTGTGTGCCCCCGCCAATCTCTGGCGGATCACTTACGAGACGAAGTCCGTGGCGATTCACGTTGTGCTCGTTCATCCCGAGATTCACTGGAACACCGGCAACGCGGGACGGACCTGCCTTGCCACCGGCGCCACGCTGCACTTGATTGAGCCGCTCGGGTTTTCGCTCGATGAGCGGCAGGTCAAGCGCGCTGGCCTTGATTCCTGGGCGCACGTCGATCTGCGCGTCTGGCCAGACTGGGAAGCGTTCGAGCGTGAGCTGCCGTCGCTTGGCGAACCGTACTTCTTCTCGACCAAAGCGGTCACGCTGTACTGGGATCTGCCGCTCGGCGTGACCCGCGATGTCGTGTTGGTGTTCGGACGCGAAACCGGTGGTCTGCCCCAGGCGCTGCACGAGCGCTACGCGGATCGGTGTGCCGCGATGCCGATTGCGTCGCCGCGCGTGCGGTCGTTGAATTTGTCGACGAGCGTCGCGTTGGCGGTCTACGAAGTGCTTCGCCAGCAGCGTGGCGCCGCGGTGGCGCCGTGAGTGGGACGGGCGACACGTAGAATCGCTGCACGACTATGGCAGGCCGTCGTTTCGCTGGCTTCTACGAACGCCGCGTGTTCCCTTGGCTGTGCGACAGGCTGACGTCGGCGCCTGCGATCGAGCGCTTGCGCGGCGACGCGCTAATGGCCGCTCGGGGACGCACACTCGACATCGGCTTCGGCGCGGGCGCCAACCTGCCGCACTATCCTGACGCCGTCACCGACATCTGCGCGGTTGATCCCAACCTCGGCATGCACGCACGCGCCCGGCGGCGCGCGCTATCGTTTCGACGTCCGGTGCGATTGCTGTTGGCGGAAGGGGAGCACTTGCCGTTTGCCGATGGCGTGTTCGATACGGCCGTGAGCACGCTGACGCTCTGCACCGTCAGGCGTCCGCACCTCGTGCTTGAAGAACTGCGCCGTGTGCTCGTGCCCGACGGTCAACTCCTCGTGCTCGAACATGGCTTGGCGGCTGATGCGAGCGTCGCGCGCTGGCAGCATCGGCTCAACGGCGTGCAGAACATCGTCGCGTGCGGCTGCCATCTGAATCGTCCCGTGCGAGAGCTTGTCGAGCAGCACGGGTTCTCGTTCGAGACCGTGCGTCAGGGTTTTGCGCTGGGCGTGCCGCGTCCACTGGGATGGTTTACGCTAGGCACCGCCACGAAAACAAGGGCGATGAACCCCTCGAACCGCGCAACCAGCAGCGCATCGCAACGCCTCAGCCCTTGACGGTCCATCCCTTGGCGGCGAGGAGTGGACGGATCCGCTCGCGCTGATCGCCCTGGATTTCGACCGTCTCCTCGGTTGACGAGCCGCCGGTGCCGCAGGCGTGTTTGAGCTCGCGGGCGAGCGCTTTGAGGAACGCGCTGTTGCGCGGGAGGTCGTAGACGACCGTCACGGTTTTCCCGCCGCGTCCCGAGGTTTCGATCCGGAGCTTCGCGACGACGCGCGAGGGCACCGTTTCCGCCGATGTGTGGCGGCTGCACACGCACCGGTCGGCGGGCCAGCCGCAGGTTGGGCAGGTACGTCCGCCTGAGGTGGAGTAGACGAGCCGCGCGTCACGGGGGGACATGCTTCTTAGGATAACGGAGGCCGGGAGGTTCTATAATCGGCTCACATTTTTGGAGGTTCACATGAAGTTGTTGGTAGCGACAGTATTTGGTGTGCTCGCGGCGTCGAGCGTGTTTGCGCAGTCCTCGCCTGAGATCGACAAAGCGTTGCAGCCCGCGCCGGCCAATCTGCGCGAAGGGGCGACGGTCATCAAGTGGAAGTCCGACTTCACCTACGACACGTTGAAGAAGGGGACCAATCGTCTGGTTTGCTACGACCGCTCGGGTCTGCCGCAGCAGCCGGCGATTTCGATGGAGTGCACGAGCCTCAGTAATCTCGACCGCGCGGCGCAGAACATGAAATTCGAAGTCGCCGGTGGAACCGACAAGGCGAAAACGCAGGCGCTGCTCGATGCCGCCGAAAAAGACGGCACGCGCGCCAAGCCTGAATTTGGCTCCGTCTGGTATCACGTGATGGGCGCCGACAAGGATCATCTACGCACGCACATGACGATTGCGGTCCCGATGGCGACCACGCAGTCGACCGGCATTCCGGACAACAACCGTCAGGGCGGTGTCTGGATCATGAACGCCGGCACGACGACGGCGCACTTGATGGTGCCCGGCGAGTAGCGGCACGTCCCTTGGCGCTCCCGGTTGCGGTCGTGGTGACGGCAACCGGGAGACCGGCCACTGACCGGAGCCTCGATGCAGGAATTTCCGATCGCGCCTGTCGTCTCCAGATTCCTCTGGATCATTCCCGCGGTCATCGCGTGTCTTGTCGTGGTGGTGATCGCCGTGATGATGCTCTCGATGCGTGGGGCGCGGACGGTGCGGTTCCGGCTGTCGCCGGACGGTCTGGCCTTCGTGGGCGACTGGTATGGCAGCACGATTCCGCTGCGCGATCTTCGTTTGGCGGACGCGCGCCGCGTCAGCTTCGACACCTCGCCCGAGTTGATGCCTCGCCTTCGAACCTTGGGGACGGGCTTGCCCGGCTACTCCGCGGGATGGTTTCGGTTGAGGAATGGCGAGCGCGCGCTGGTCTACCTCACGGATCGCACGCAGGCGGTGTATGTGCCGACCACGCGGAACTACAGCGTGCTGCTGAGCCCCGCCGACCCGGACGCCTTTCTTGCCGCGCTTACATCCGCCGCCCGTCAGCGGTAGTACACTTTCCGCCGCAACGTTTGCTGGACCCACGTCTCTAGAGCACATCGAGAAGGCGAGTGAGCACATGAACCGTCGCGCATTTCTGAAGCTGGGAGGCACGGCGACCGCGGGATGGCTTGCGGCGTCGCGCGCCGGATACGCGCAGGAGCCGCCAGAAAAAATTCCGTACGGCGAAACCCCGCTGAATCTCTCGGACGATTTTCGCGACGGCACGTTCTACGTGCCGAAGTCGTACACGCCAGGCGTGCCGATGCCGCTCTTGATGATGCTCCACGGCTACAGCGGTGGCTCGCAAAGCGTCCGCTTTACGTTTCCGCTCGCCGAGGAGTTTGGCGTCATCGTCATCGCGCCGGAATCGCGCGATCTCACCTGGGGGCAGTCCATTCCGGGGTTTGACGCCGACGTCAAATATCTAGGCGCGGCGTTTCGCTACGTGAACAGCATCCTCGACGTCGACCCGACGCACGTGGCGCTCGGCGGCGTCTCCGACGGCGCCGGATACGCGCTGTCGATGGGGCTCGCCTACGGCGATACCTTCAACCACCTGATGATTTTTTCGACCGGGCTGATGATTCCGATGCGGCGTCAGGGGATGCCGAAGATTTTTCTCGCCCATGGGACGCGCGACGTGCAGATGCCGATCGATCGCACCGCGCGGTTGTGGGTGCCGAAGCTCAAAGAAGAAGGCTACGACATCACCTATCGTGAATACGACGGGGGCCACGGCGCGCCCCCCGAGGTGGTCCGCGAAAGCTTCGAGTGGTTCGTGTCGGATCTGAAGCGATAGAGGCGGAGGCGCGCGCGTCCGCGGTCGCGGAACACGATCGTGGAATACCGTGACAGAGCCCCCCTCCATCGGCAACCGTTCACATCGCGCGATCAGAGTGGCCACCGCGGCCGACATCGGCGAGATCGTCCGCGTGACGAATCTGGCGTACCGCGTCGAGGACTTTTTCATCAACGGCAATCGCACGCACGCGGACGATGTGCGCGCGCGCATGCGCACCGTGGACGCGCGGTTTTTTGTGATTGAGGCCGCGCAGCCGGAGACGCTGGCGGCGTCGGTCTACGCGGAACGTCGCGGCGGCCATGGGCACCTTGGCCTGCTGGCGGTCGACCCGGCGGAGCAGAGAAGAGGCCTTGCCCGTCTCTTGATCCGCCATGTCGAAACGTGGTGCCATCAGGCCGGGTGCGCCTCACTCCACATTGGTGTCGTCAACCTGCGCGAAGCGCTGATGGGGTGGTACGGCACGTTAGGATTCGAGCCGTTCGGCACGGCGGACTTTCCAGACAGACACAAGCTGACGAGGGAGGCGCACCTCGTGCTGATGAAAAAACCGATCTCATGATCTCGTCATCTGGTCATTGACGGATCGGGGCCGTTCGCGCGGCCACCTGCTCACTCAGGCATCGGCGCCCTTCACTCATTCATGCGTGTATTGTGCTGTGAACGGCCTGGCGACGAGACGCAGGTGATTCAACTGTGCCCCGACCCCAGGTCACGAAATGATGTGATTAGGCGACGTTGACGTTGAGTTGCTGGCGGAGTTCGTCGAGCAGCGCGTCGACGGTTTTCTTCGCGTCGCCGAAGAGCATGCGCGTGTTCGGCTTGTAGAACAGCGGGTTTTCAACGCCGGCGTAGCCGCTGGCCATGCCGCGCTTGAGGACGATGCAGGTGTTCGCCTTCCAGACTTCGAGAATCGGCATCCCAAAGATCGGACTCGACGGATCTTCGAGCGCGCTCGGGTTGACGATGTCGTTGGCGCCAATGACGACGGTGAGATCGGTCGTGGGGAGGTCGTGGTTGATCTCGTCCATTTCAAGCACGATGTCGTACGGCACTTTGGCTTCCGCCAGCAGCACGTTCATGTGTCCCGGCAGGCGTCCGGCGACTGGATGAATGGCGAAGCGGACGGTGACGCCGTGGTCGCGCAGTAGTTTGGTTAGTTCGTAGAGCGGATACTGCGCCTGCGCGACGGCCATGCCGTAGCCGGGGACGATGACGATGCTCTTGGCGTCGCGCATCAGCGCCGCCGATTCGGTGACGGAGATGCTCGTCACCTCGCCTTCAGGTTTCGCGCCGCCCGATGCGGCGGGCGCCCCTTCGCTGGCGCCGAAGCCACCGAAGATGACGCTCACGATCGAGCGGTTCATCGCCGTACACATGATGTAGCTCAGAATCGCGCCGCTCGACCCGACGAGCGCGCCGGTGATGATGAGCAGATCGTTTTCGAGCATGAACCCGGCCGACGAGGCGGCCCACCCCGAGTAGCTGTTGAGCATCGAGACGACGACCGGCATATCGGCGCCGCCGATGGCCATCACGAGATGAATGCCGAGCAACGAGGCGACCACCGCGACGGCAAGCAGCGGCACGATCGCTGTCGCTGGCGTGTGCGCCTGCGTGAAGAACACGCCCGGCACGACGCAGGCGATGATGGCCGCAAGGTTCAGCAGGTGACGTCCGGGGAGCAGCAGCGGTTTGCTCCGCACGAGGCCTTGCAGCTTGCCGAACGCGACGATCGATCCGGTGAAGGTGATCGCGCCCACAAAGACACCGATGACGGTTTCAATCGCGTGGATGGTCGCTTCGGTACCGGCGAGCGGCGGAGGATTGAGCGTGCTGGCGAAGCCGACGAGCACGGCCGCCAGACCGACGAAGCTGTGGAGGATGGCGACCAGTTGCGGCATCGCCGTCATCTCGACGCGCACGGCCAAGACAGCGCCAATCGCGCCGCCCACGGCGACTGCCGCGAGCAGCGGGCCGTAGCCCGAGACACCTGGGCCAAGTGTCGTGGCGACCAGGGCCAGCGCCATGCCGAGGATGCCGAGCATGTTGCCGCGGCGCGCGGTCTTCTGGTGTGAGAGTCCGGCTAGGCTGAAGATGAAGAGGACGCCGGCGGCGAGATAGGCGACGGTAATCAGCGACTGGGGCATCGTCAGCGCGAGAACATGCGCAGCATCCGCTGCGTGACCATGAAGCCGCCAATGATGTTGATCATGGCGATGAGAATGCTGATGCCGCCCAGTATCGTGGCGGCGGCGGTGAGCGGTCCGCTTACTTGCAGAATTCCGCCGACGACGATGATGCCGCTGATGGCGTTGGTGACGCTCATGAGCGGCGTGTGCAGCGCCGGCGTGACATTCCAGACGACCTGCCAGCCGACGATGCACGCGAGGACGAAGACGGTCATGTGCGCGAGAAACGCGGGCGGCGCGACCATACCGAGCGCGGCGAGTGCAATACCGGCGACGAGCGGCACGCCGATTTGGAGCGCGCGCGATGGCGGACGAGGCGCGGGCTGCGCGTTGGCGGCTCCGGCGGCCCCTTGCGCGGGACGCACGACCGGCGTCGGTGGCAGCGGCGGCGGGTTGCGCGGTGGCGGCGGCCACATCAACGTGCCGTTCAGCAGCACGAGCGACGCGCGGACGACCTCGTCGTGGACGTCGACGTGAAAGTGCGCCGCGCCCCCCATGTCGGCGAGCAAGGCGGCGAGGTTGTTGCCGTACAGCAGGCTCGAGGTCGGCGCCAGACGGCTCGGCATGTCCTGATAGCCGATGATGTAGACGCCGTGTTTCTCGACGACGGCGCCCGGTTCGGTGAGCGCGCAGTTGCCGCCGTTTTCCGCGGCGAGATCGACGATGACCGAGCCGTGCTTCATCACCTTGACCATCTCTTCGGTGATGAGCACCGGCGCCGGGCGATTCGGGATGAGCGCGGTCGTGATGATGATGTCCACCTCGCGCGCTTGCGCGAGGAACATATCCATTTCAGCTTTGATGAAGGCGGGGCTCATCTCCTTGGCGTAGCCGCCGGTGCCTTCGCCTTCTTCCTGCACGTTCAGCTCGATGAACTCCGCGCCCATGCTCTTGACTTGCTCTTTGACCGTGCCGCGCGCGTCGAACGCGCGGACGATCGCGCCAAGTCCGCGAGCGGCGCCGATGGCGGCAAGGCCCGCGACGCCGGCGCCAATCACGAGCACTTTGGCGGGCGGCACGCGGCCGGCCGCCGTCATCTGGCCGGTGAAGAACCGTCCGTAGAAGCTGGCGGCTTCGATGACGGCGCGGTAGCCGGCGATGTTGGCCATCGACGACAGCGCGTCCATTTTCTGCGCGCGGGTGATGCGCGGAATCTGATCGACGGCCAGCGCGGTCGCCTTGCGCGCGGCTAATTTATCGAGCAGGTCGCTGTTTTTGCCCGGCCAGAGAAACGAGATGAGCGTGCCGCCTTCGCGCAGGAGGTCGGCTTCGTGGACGCCTAAATCAGGATGGACGGTTGGCGGATGTACTTTGAGGACGAGATCCGCCTGCCAGACCTCGCGCGTGTTCGGTGTGACTGTCGCGCCAGCGGCAACGTAGTCTTCGTCTTCAAAGGATGCCGAGGCGCCAGCGTGCGCCTCGACGAGGACTCCGTAGCCAACCTT
>JAISPN010000317.1 GCA_031274845.1 Acidobacteriaceae bacterium | reverse complement strand
GACTCGATTCGACGCAATCGTTCGCCGCCAATCTGCTGGCCAGCCTGCGCGCCACCCTCGACTACCTGCCGGCCATTCGAGAGATCGTGCCGGGACCACTCGATACGATCGTTTCTTTCCTCGCGCTAATGGCGTTTGTCTTCTTCGTGCGCGATTCTCACGTTCAGACGCCGCGCTCCGCCAAAATCACCGCGTGGATTGTAGGCGCATTCTCCGCGATCTACTTCGCCGGGATGATCGCGCTGCGCACCCGTGTCGAATTCGACGCGCTCAACGTGCGTCTCCTCGCGCCGGCGTTCCTTCCTGTCATGGCAGGGTTCATCGTCGCTGGCGCCGTGCACATCACCGCGCGCGTCCGCACAATTGCAATCGCGGTGCTCGTGCCGGCATTTGCCGCCGGGACTCTCGCCGGCAACCAGATCCCGTGGCGCGGTGTAAACGAACCATCGCTCAGAAGTTCGGCGCTCGTCTCCGAAGCGGAACGGCTGCTGCGCGAATATCCGGGGACACCGATCCTCTCGACAAAAGCCTCGCTTCTGGCGACGCAGCTTGGTTTCGATCAACCGATTTACTGGACGCCGCCCACGCGCTTGCCCCGGCTCGATGCCAACGAGCGCGCGATCCTGCTCATCGCGCAAGGCGACGACAATCAGGGTCCATCACCCGCCATTCCCGCCACGGCACTCCCTCTCGTACGCACGCCTGAGGTTCGCGGCTGGCTGCTGACCGGCCCGCTCGAGTCCCGCCGCTAGATCACGCTCTCCCAAACTTGTGTCGAGATCGCCCTGCGTACATGTGACGCAGCCGTGATTCCTGTCGCCAGCTGTCAGGCAGACACACGATGGCCGTCAGCCTCAAATTCAACGACGGCATGGAATCCGGCGAGCGATTGCGGCGTCTCGTCGACCGCCTCGCCGTCGACCACGACCCACGCGTGCCCGCGTAGCGGATTGGTCGCGGATTCTCCCGTCGCGACGCCGATGACCAGCGTGGGATGCGCGCCGAGCGCCGCGAGATAGCGGTGCACGATCAAGCTTCGTTCGAGACATGGGCCACGGTTCGACACGCGCGTGAACCGCGCGACCCAGCGGCACAGCGTCACGACGCGCGCTTCCCGATCTTTCATCCGCGCCTGAGGCCGGACGTCCGGCACGGTGATGCCGAATCGCGCCAGCGCCACGAGCGACTCGATCGGCAGCACATGTTTCAGGACGCGAAACGTAACGCACCACGCCGTCATCCTCACGAGCAACACGACATCGGCGGGACCGCGAATCGCGCGTCTTGCCTTGTCGACGTACGACTCCGCAGGCGCAGACGGCACTACGCGCACCCGCGCTGAACCGCGGCCGGGAGACGAAGCCCGAGCGCGTCGACTATCACGTCGAGGAGATGAGACATCCGATTGCGATCGGGGAGGAAGGCGACTTCGTAGACCGGAACGTGCGCGACGAGATCGAGATACGTCTTCATCATCCGCGCGCGACGCTCGGCGTTGGCCGGGTCGAACTCGTGCGCATGAATCAGGAGCGCGGGAAAGGCTTCGGCAGGTTCCATGGCGCGGATGCGCTCGGAGGGGCCCTCGGCTGTTCGGGTCAGCACGCAGATCGCCGTGATCGGAAGCGGCTCGACATACTGCTGCTCACCCGCGCCGTTTTCCTCGACGTGCGCGAACGCGGCGGGATCGACGCCGAACATCGTGCACGATTCCGGACGCAGTCTGGCCGCAAACGGCAGCGGCAGCGCAGAGGCATGTTCTTCCACGCGGAACACCACGCCATCGTCGGACCACTGAGGAAAACCACGACGCCGTAATGCGTACGCGACTGTTGATTTGCCGGTTTCAGAAACGGCAGAGAAGGCGACGATGCCGGGCTGACTGGCGCCTTTCACCGTTGCGACGATGGCGCTCGCGTGCAAGGCTTCCCATCCGAGGACTTGCAACGCCATCGGCAGGACCGTCCGGCGATACACGTCCCAGATGACGTCGACCGGCGCGTCAGGGCGTGCGTACGCAGTGATGAATGGATCGTCCACGCCGAAGCGGAACGTGGCCAGATAGGGCCACGCCATCCAGTGATACCCACCGTCGCGGAAGCCTCGTGCGACGACGCCTCCTCGACGGTTGTACCAGACGTGGACGCTGGACTGGGGTTGGTCGAACGGGTCCGCCGGGCACTCCGATGGCCCGGCGAATCGCAGGTGCAACACGCGGTCGGTGTTACTTGCCTTCCCCACCCACACCAGACGGCTTGCGGCTTTCGCCCGGGTCCGCCGGTGACGGGGTCAACTTGCCGCCGCCGCCCTGAAGCACGTCGCCAACGTGGCCCACATACTTCAATTCGGGTTTCGTCCACGTCTTCTTCATGGACTTCGATGTTTCATTCTGATTATTCAGGCTCATACACGATTCTCCTCAGTGTGTTTCAGGCTCGAGACCGAGCCCACGCTTCCAGTTGCAGAGTATTCCAGATCCTATAACTTTCCTGGGGTCGCTGACCGGCAAAAAGCTTTGTCATGGTTGCCGCGTGTAGCTTCGCATCGACCACTCCGAGACGACCCAGCGTGGCCGCGCCACCGAGTAACTCCCACGCCTTCGGGCCCTCGGCCTGCATCGTCTTCCAATAAAAGTTGGTCGCATGTACCTTGCGCTGACGCTCGAAGCCAAGGTTCGGAAACCGCCGCGCGACCGTATCGCGGACGAGTCCTTTGGCACGGCCGCCACGCAGTAACAGATGCGGCGGGACGCGATAGAGGACATCCACGAGATCGGTGTCCCAGTACGGATGCGCAATCCGCACACCGAGACGGCGTCCCATCTCGAAGTACTCTTCGGCCTCCATCATGTTCAACGGATGGTCCAGCGCCGTCCGCATTTCGCGCTCGTAGAAGCTGCCCGTCTCCGGGCTTGATGCCGCGAGCGTTCGATGCGCCCGTTCGTCGATCTCTCGACGGAGCGCCGGATCGGGGGCAATCCAGTCCGGAACCGCGTCGACCATGTTGCGCCGCCGACGCGCCTCGAACCAGCCGGGGAACAGGCGTCCAGCCAGCATGGCGACCAGCGGACGCGCGCCGAACTTCCACACGCCGCCGTACATCGCTTCCAGCCACGACATCTTGTACGAGCGCTGGATGACGCCAATAAATTTCATCGCCTGCGCAAACTCGCCGCGGCGAATCATGTCGGCCGACAAGTACGGGCTCACGGCGAGCCACTCGTCGCCGCCGTTGCCCGTCAGGATGACACGGCACCCCT
The DNA here is from genome assembly GCA_031274845.1 of Acidobacteriaceae bacterium. GTDB lineage: Bacteria > Acidobacteriota > Vicinamibacteria > Vicinamibacterales > CAVVIG01 > CADEEX01. The sequence goes on along the minus strand of JAISPN010000317.1, from coordinate 5,643 downwards.
GCTGGTAACCACGCTTTGCGAGCGACCAGTACGCGGGATTCCAGATGTTCATCATTGGCATCGGCCAACTGGCGGACATCTCCACATCCGGAATCATCAAACCGCGATGACCTACCGCGTCAGCGAACTGAAGTAACTCCTGCTCGATGCCAAGTTGCTTTGCGACACCGCGCTGAACGAGTTCCTCGTTACACTCCGAATCGGGAAAGATGAGCGACAGCGCGCGCGGCATCGGCAACCCGCGCTTCGGCGCCGTATCGCACGCAATCGCGGCGACGCTGATCGAATCAAAACCGCCGGAGAGATAAATGCCCGCCTGATCCCGTCCGAGACACCGCGCCACCGCTTCGTCGAGCGCCTGCCCGAAGAGCGGCAGTTCGTCTTCGCGCAGCCAGTTCACCGGACGCTTGTGCGCCGGGTCCCAGTAGCGGCGCAGACGAATACCGCTGGCATCCGAAGTGAGCACGTAGCCCGCAGGCAACCGCTTGACCGCTTTGATGTAGGTGTCTGAAGGATCTGACCAGCGGTGCAACAGGTGCTCGGCCAGCATGACGCGATCGAGTTCGCCCGACACCGCCGGATGCGCGACGAGCGCGTCGGTCGACCACGAAAAGAGCAGCGTCTCGCCAGCCTTCGCGTAGAACAGCGGCTGCAACCCCATCGCATCGCGCACGGCCACGACGCGCTGTTGGTGTCTGTCGTCAACGACGATCGAGTAATAACCGCGCAGCGCGTTGACCCACTCGTCGCCAAGCGTCGTGTAGGCTCGAAGCGCGAGCGCGGCCGGATCGGCACTCGCCGACGCCGGAGCGCCGAGCCGCGCGGCCAGCTTCTCGAGATCGAAGATCACGCCGGAGAGCGCCAGCGTGATTCCGGGCACGGCCGCGATCGTCAGCGACGGAACGCCGTCGTGCGACGACCATCCCGTACGCGACGGCGCTTCGACGAGCCACGCTTCGTCCACACGCACACGCACCGCCGCGTTCGCGCTCACTCGATTAACCCTTCGGCTTCGAGGACGCGGATGAGCTCATCGACCGCCTGTGTTGCCTGACCCGGATCGATCTGGAACTCGGCGACCAGCGCCTCAACAGCCGCTTCGGAGGTCACGCCCTTCCGGAGCAACTCCCAAATACGCGCACCCGTGCCGTTCAACTCGTAAATACGGCTGGTCTTCATCTTGATGAGCACCGCCGAATCGCCAAGCTGCCGCGCGATGATGTTGTCAGGAGCTTTAAATGAAGTAATTGCGAAACCTCGCCGATGTTGAGATTAAGAGGGCACTGCGAGGGGCGTCAAGACCATAAACGCCTCTCATCAGCCTTTAAGAACACTGCTGTGGCTCTTCTGATACGAAAACTGATGCGGCATCCCGCAACGAGCCCTCCACCTATAATTTCGACGGCTCGCATGCGCACGCCAACAGTCGCAGAAGCACTCTCCACACGTGTCCTGATGACGATCGCGCTCGTCTGGACAGGAGTCGCCGCGCTGCTTGTTCCTCTCGGGTACGGCAGCGATGTGGACGCCTGGCTGGTGGGTGAGCGCGCCCGGCAAATCTGGGAGTCCGGCACATACCTGCGCTCGCGCAGCACCGGGTTTCCGCTCTACGAGTTGAGCGTCACTCCTTTCGTGCACATGGGAGGCTGGCTCGCCTCCAACATCTACACCGCGCTCTGGGGCCTTCTGCTGCTCTGGCTGTTATTCCGCCTCGCGGCGCGCGGCGAACTTCGTCACGCCGCCGTCACGACAATCACGTTTCTGTTTCTCCCCGTTGTCGTGAAGAACGCGACCTCCACGATGGACTACATCCCGGCCATCGCGCTTCTCACCGGCTCGTATGTGGCGCTTACAGAGAAGCGCTACGTCCTGAGCGCCGTGCTGATTGGCGTCGCGTGCGGATTCCGGCCATCGAGCGGATTGTGGATTGTTCCAACGGTCGTCTGGGTGCTCGTCGACCCTTCATTTCACAGTGCCGGGCGCAAGTATCATCCGTGGTGGATCGCAAGCGGGATGAGCGCCGTCGCCGTGCTTGTCGGCACCGCGGCATTCTGGCCGTCGCTTCGTCTCGGGACCAACTTCGCCATCGCGCCGGTCACAACAATCGCAAACGGTGTGCTGAATGGCATGCGGATGTTCGGCATCGGACAGACGCTCGTGCTCGCGTGTCTCACGGCCGCGATCTTGTGGCACGCGCGTCAATGCGTGTGTTCGCAGCGTGAACGGCCGTTCGTCGCGTTTCACGCGACGAATACGCTCGTCTGGCTCGCCTTCTTCATGCTGCTGCCGGGTGAACCGGAGTACCTGATGCCGGTGATTCTGAGCTGTATCCTCGTTCTCGATCGCTACGCCGGGCGTGGCGCGATGATCACCGCCGCGCTCGTCTTGCTCTCCTTTCATGTCGTGGCGCTCGAAGTCAACGGCTCACGCGGCGGCACACAGCCGCGCGGAGTGATGATCACCAGCGGATTCACGGTACGCGACGTCAACGATCGCCGCTTCAAGTTGTGGTTGCGTGAGGCGGCCAATCGAGAAACGCTGCCAGACTCGAACGATCCGCGACCGGTGTTGTTCATGGAGCAGATCATGCCGCCCGTCGTCGGACGTCCGGGGTGGACCTTCGACGAACCGTTGGGCATCGAGCGCCGCGGCGACAACCGGGTGGCGGTCTCGCAGCGCATCACCGATGTCGAATCGCTGCGCGCGCTCCATGACGCCGGCTATCGCATCACTGCCTGGCAACAGTACGAGTGGGAATACGATCAACCCGCATTCCAGCAAGCACGGCCGTTTGTCGAGTTCGTCAACGATCCCGGAACGCTGTTTGGCGTTCCCGTGCGAGGTCTTCCGTTTTAGCGGACAGCGTGATCCCCATCAACGCAAACCACGCGGCAAACGTGAAGTAGCTCGTGTACCCGACATCGAGATACCCCCACTGAAGCAATCCGAGCAACGCGCCGCCAGCGACCGGGAATGCCTGAACGAGCGCGGCGTCAAGGAAGAGACGGGATCGATCCACGCGCCGAAACATCAGCGCCACCGCCAGCAACGTCATCAACGCCAGCAGGCCGTCGCCCGCGTGAGGCCACGTCTCGTTGAACCGCGTAATCCGGTTCGCCGCTTCGAGCGGTCCGAACTGATCCGGAGCCGCGAGATAGAAGGGGAGCGTGATGACCGCCGCCGTCCCGCATGTGATCATCAACGTCTTCACGGCTGTCCACCAGCCGTCGCGCCGCGCGAGCCACGCGAACGCGAGCGGGACGGTCCACAAAAAATTCGCGCGCGATGCCAACGCAATTCCCCACGCGATGGCGGCGGCCACGCGCCAGCGTCCACTGGCGCGCGTGAGCCACCAGAGACCCAGCGTCACGGAGATCGCGTTGGCCATGTGCCCGGTGCCCGTGACCACTTGCTGCACCACCACCGGACTGAAGAGCAGCGCCACCCACGCCAGCCGCAACGCGTGTGCCGTGCCGCGTTCCTCGCGGACGGCAAGGAAAAACAGCGCCAGCCACGCCAGATTCTGTAGCGCGCTCGTCCCCATGACGACAAACGGTGCCGCAAGCACGAACTCACCCGGTAACTGGTGCAGGACGCTTCCAAGATACGTGCGCTCCAGATATGGCGATCGGCCGGCCAAGAGCGCCCTCACGCCGGCATTCAGCGCATCGTCATCGTCACTCCCGCGAAACGGCACATGGACGTTCGCCAGCGGGTACACTGCCGCGAACAACACGACAACGACTGCCGCCGTCAGGACGGCCGCCGCAAGCTGCGCTCGGGCCGATCGCGGGACCGGCACACGTTCTACGTATTCGACCGCAAGCACGACACCCGCCGCGTAGATCAATGTGAGAGGCCAGCCAAGCAGCTTGTCGACGATGAAGAGCGAGGGCAAGATGAGCGCGGCACGCAGCCAGTGTGCTGTCGACATGAGACCACGTGATTGTCGCTCATCGCACATGGGCGATAACATCATCCGGGTAGACTTGAAGAGACTCCGATGCGTCTAGGGTTCGATCTCGATGGCACTGTGGCGGACATGCACAGCGCGCTCGCGCGCGAGGTCCGGCTGTTGTTTCCCGGCATCGATCCGGCAAGCGTGCCATGGTCGGCCTCGCCGGAGAGCGCTGAGGAACAGACGGCTGCCACGTCAGACGACACACCTCGCGTGTCGATCGGGTCGTTGTCGTCGCGTCAACAACGGGCGATGTGGAAAGCGGTTGGAGAACGCACAAACTTCTGGGAAACGCTCGACGAGATCGAGCCGGGCGCGCTCGCGCAGCTGTATCAACTCGTGCAGGAACGCCGGTGGGAGTTGATCTTTCTCACCAGCCGTCCGGAGACGAAAGGCGATACGGCGCAAGCGCAGAGCTATCGCTGGCTGAAGTCGAAGGGATACGACACGCCGTCGGTGTTCGTGGTCCATGGATCGCGCGGCAAGATTGCCTCCGCGCTCGCGCTCGATGTGCTCGTTGACGATCGTCCGGAAAACTGTCTCGACGTCGCCGTCGATTCCATCGCGCGGCCGATTCTCGTCTGGCGCGGCGACAGAGACTCGATGCCCGGCAGCACACGTCAGCTTGGGATCGGGACGGTCGGATCGATCGCCGAGGTGCTCGACATCCTGAAAAGCCTTAGCCGTCAGGACGCTGAACCCAGCAGCCTTGTCGATCGTCTCAAGGAGCGGCTTGGACTGAAGCGAAAACGGCCGAGCTGACCACGCGCCTACTCCTCGGGCGAGAAATAGCCGCCACCGCTCAACACGACATACCCCGGCAGGCGAGGACGAATGTCGAGCGTGCGCCATGCGCCGTCGTGCGTCGAGTTCGACGAAACGTAGCTCAAGACGTACCGGCGTCGTAAATCTTCCACCACCTGATGGAACTGGTCGCCAAGCGCCGACGCATCGGAGGCGTAATAGGTCTGTCCGCCCGATTCCACGGCCAGTTTTTCGATCACCGCCTTGTCAACCTTGGCGCCAAGTCCCACGACGAAAATCGTGGCGCCCGCTTGCTTCTCAAGAGCGAGCACCTCCTCAAGCGTGTGCGTGCTCCCCGGCGCGGTCCCCGGATTATCTTCGTCGCGTCCATCGGTGAGCACCACGACCGCATGACGGCCCGGCACGCCTTTGAGGTGCTGAAGCGAATTCCAGATCGCATCGTAGAGCGCGGTCCCGCCGCGTGGCGCGTACCCATCAATCGCCTCGAGCGACCACTGGCGATTCAGTGAAAGTACGTGCGCGAACTTTGGCTTGTCCGCAAAGGTGATGAGCGCCAGACTGTCTTCCGGACGAACGGCGCGCACGAAGTCTTTGGCGGTCTGCTTCACCAGCTCCGTGCTCAGCTTCATGCTGCCGCTCTCGTCGATCGCCAGCACGATCGACACCGGATCGACCGCTTCCTGAAAAGTATCCACTGTCTGGATCGTGTCGTCTTCGTACACGTCGAAATCGTCTTTGGTCACCTCGATGTAGCGGTGCGCGTCGTCCATGACGGTAAATTCAATCGTCGGACGAATCGGCGCCGGCGCCGGCGCAAAGTACCCGTTGCGCGTCCGTGCGCGAAAACCGTCTGGCACCTTGACGTCGACCGCGCGCCACAACCCGTCGTTCTTCTGATTTTTGGGCGTGTAGGTGATGAG
>JAISPN010000308.1 GCA_031274845.1 Acidobacteriaceae bacterium | reverse complement strand
ATGATTTAGTCTAGAGCCTGTGATGACGTTGGCACCCTCTCCCCCACCCCCTCTCCCGCACGCGGGCGAGAGGAGTTGCGGCGTGACGACCGCCATCATGATGAGCCTCGTGATGGTGGTCGCCCTGTTCTTGTCCGCGTGCCGGAATCAAGAGACCGCCGCGCCTCCTCCCGCTCGGCCAGATCCCGCGGCCGTCGCACTCGAACAGCGGCTCTCGAATCCAGCCCCCGACGGGGTTGCCGCCAACATCTGGGACGAGGCGAAGCGGTTCTACACCGCGCGGACGAACACACTCGCCTGGATCTCCGCGGAAGACGCGCATCGCGGCGCGGACGCGCTGGCAATGGTTGAAGCGGCGCGCGAGCACGGACTCGACCCGGCGAAATACCAGGTTGACGCACTCGCGCATCAACTCGCGTCGCGCTCGGCCACGGAGCCAGCGTCCGATCGCGATGCGCGGAACGCCGACCTCGACGCGCGGATCACCGCCCTGCTGCTCACCTACGGACACGACATCGCGCTCGGCGTCACGACACCGACGCGCGTCAGCTCGCTCTGGAAATCGCAGCACACCGCGCCTGACTTCATTGGAGCGCTTCAACGCGCCAGCAGCGGCGAGGTCTCGACGTTCACCACGTCCGTGCAGCCGCCTCACGCGCAGTACGCCGCGCTCGTGGCCTACACGCGGTCGCTCCTCGACGCGCAAGCCAAGGGCGAGCGGCGCGCGGGCGGGAGCACGATCGACGAGCGCCTGCGCCAGGTCGCGCTCAACCTCGAACGGTGGCGCTGGATGCCAGACACGTTCGGCCCGCGCTACGTGCTCGTCAACATCCCGGCGCTCCATCTTTACGTGCAGGACGGCGACCACACCGTCCGCGACATGAACGTCATCGTCGGCAAAGCCGACGGCCACGAAACACCCGTCTTCAGCGGACAGATGAGCACGGTGGTCTTCAGCCCGTGGTGGAACATTCCGTACGGCATCGGACAAAACGAAACGGCGATTTCAGCCGGCAACAACCCGGCGTATCTCACCGACCACAAGATCGACGTCTACAGAAACGGCAAGCTGCAGAACGAAGGTGAGATCAACTGGTTCGATCCCAAGGATCTGAAAGGGCTCACCTTCCGTCAGGCGCCCGGCGCGACCAACGCGCTCGGACGCGTGAAGTTCCTCTTCCCGAATCAGTTCGACGTCTACCTGCACGACACGCCGGACGATAGTCCGTTTGGCGAAGCGCTGCGCGCGCTCAGCCACGGCTGCGTGCGCGTGGCCGACCCCGAAGGGCTCGCGCAATACGTGCTCCGCGACGATCCCGCCTGGACGCCCGCGAAGATCGCGCAAGCGATGTCCTCGGGACGGGAACGTCACGTCAAACTCACGACACCACTCCCCGTCCACCTCGTCTACTTCACCGCATGGGCCAAGGACAACGGCTCAGTCGAGTTCCTCCCGGACATCTACGGCTACGACACACGCCAAGCGCGAATCAAGACGCCCACGCGCTGATGCGACACGCGCGACTTGTCACAAGTCCTATGGCCGTACGGCGTCTGAGGCGTAGTATGGTCGGCACACGATTCCGTGACGCTCTGATATCTGTTTCACGAGAGGATAAGGCCGCCATGCACACGCATCTCATTCGCATCAGCACTCTGGCAGTGACACTCGTGGCGAGCGGTCACCTCGCCGCCGCGCAAACACCGGCCGCGGCGCCCCGCAGCAGCGCCGTCGCGTCACCGACGTATGTGTCAATCCCGCTTGAGATTCCGGTAAACCGTCCGGCCGCCGAGGTCTGGAAGCGCATCGGCAAGTGGTGCGATATCGGCGAGTGGCTGCAAATCGCCTGCACGATTACCTCGGGCACCGACGGCGAACTGGGCGCCGTGCGATCGGTCGCCAACGAAATCATGGTCGGCAAGACCGAACTCTCGTACACCTACACGCAACCAGTGCGCGACGGACAACCGTACAACCAGTATCACGGCACGCTCGAAGCACGCCCCGTCACGGCCACGACGTCGAAGCTGGTCTACACCTTGATGTTCGACAACTCGATGCTCGCGGACGGCCCCGCGCGCGAGCGCGACATCGCGCAGAAGACAACCACCTTCACCCGCGCGCTGCAAAACATGAAGACGCTCGCCGAAGGCGGCACGCTCCCACCGCCACCCGCGCGAGGCGCCGCCCCCGGTCAGTAGCGCGGCACGCAGGCGCTCATCATCGTGCGCAATATATGCCTCTCACGCGAGAGGCGTCCGCGTATCCCCAGGAGTGCGATCACCGGAGTGATCGATGACGAAGAAGCAACAGACACACTCAGTGCGCCGCCGACGAACGCCGAGAGTCAACCAACGGGTCGTCAAAAAAGAGGAGACGCGCCAGCGCATCTTGAAGGCCGCGGCCGCGATTGCCAGCCGCGAAGGACTTCACGCGGCCAGCATTCCTCGAGTGATGCGCGAAGCAGGACTGACGGTCGGTGGTTTCTACGGACATTTCTTGTCTAAGTCAGACATGGATGCAACCGTGATTCGCACCGTGTTTGAACCCATCTCATCAGGCGCGCTTCTGCGCCTGAGCGAATACAGCGGCCTTGAGTGGTTGGAACGCGCGATTTTCAATTACTTGTCGCCGGCCAACCGGGATCATCCACTTGGCTGTCCTTATCCAAGCATTCTCTCGACCGTGGCAATTGGTCCACCAGCCGTAAAATCCGCGCTCACGGATGCGTTAAAACTCAGAATCTCC
>JAISPN010000267.1 GCA_031274845.1 Acidobacteriaceae bacterium | reverse complement strand
CCAATCGCCGTCCGTCCGGCGAACTGACTTTGATAGAGCGCGTAGTAGCGTCCCTGCGCCGCGAGCAGTTCGTGGTGCGTGCCGCGTTCGACGAGGCGGCCGTGTTCAATCAGCAGAATGAGATCGGCGTTCCGAATCGTTGAGAGCCGGTGCGCGATGACGAACGTCGTGCGGCCGCGCATCAGGTCGGCCATCGCGCGCTGGATGAGCACTTCGGTGCGCGTGTCGACGCTGCTCGTCGCTTCGTCGAGGATGAGAATCGCCGGGTCGGCGAGAAACGCGCGCGCGATCGTCAGCAGTTGTTTCTGGCCTTCAGACAGACTCGACGCCGTTTCGTTGATGAGCGTGCCGTAGTTGTCCGGCAGCGTGCGGATGAAGTGATCCGCTTGCGCCGCCTTGGCGGCTCCAACAATCGCGTCTTCGCTCGCGCCTTCGCGGCCGTAGGCGATGTTGTCGCGAATCGTTCCCGAGAAGAGCCACGTGTCCTGCAGCACCATCCCGAACATGCGGCGGAGCGCGCCGCGATTCATCGCGCGGATGTCAACGCCGTCCACGCGAATCGCGCCGGCGGAGACGTCGTAAAAGCGCATCAGCAGATTCACCAGCGTCGTCTTGCCAGCGCCCGTCGGACCCACGATGGCGACCATCTGCCCCGGCGCGACGTCGAGCGACATCTGTTCGATGAGCGGCACGTCGCTCTTGTAGCGGAAGCTCACCTCGTCAAACTGCACCGCGCCACGCGGCGTGGTGATGGCCGTGGCATCGGCCGCGTCCGGCGTTTCTTCCGGCTCGTCGAGCAGCTCGAACACCCGTTCGGCGGAGACGATCGTCAACTGGATCATGTTGGCGATGCCACTGAGCTGCGTGATCGGCATCGAGAACTGCCGCGCGTACTGGATGAACGCCTGCACGTCGCCGATGGTGATCGATCCGCGCGTCACCAGCAGGCCGCCGATGACGGCGATGCCGACGAAGCTCAGGTTGCCGACGAAGAACATGACCGGCATGATGATGCCGCTCACAAACTGCGCGCGCCACGCGCCTTCGTAGTACGTCTCGTTCAGTTGATTGAACCGCGCGACCGACTTCTGCTCGTGGCCGAAGGCGGTGACGATCGTGTGCCCGCCGTACATCTCCGCCACGTGCCCGTTCAAGGCACCCAGCGCCGTCTGCTGCTTCATGAAAAACTTCTGCGACCGCTTGGCAATCACCGAGACGACGCCGATGCTGATCGGCAGCGTGAGCACCGTCACCAGCGTCAGAATCCAGCTGATGGTCAGCATCATCACGATGACGCCGATGAGCGTGAGGATGGACGTCAGGAGCTGCGTCAGGTTCTGTTGCAGCGTGCTGCTGATCGAGTCGAGATCGTTGACGACGCGGCTCATCACCTCGCCGCGCGGCCGCGAATCGAAAAACTTCAGCGGGAGCCGATCGAACTTTGCCTCGACCTCACGGCGCAGCGCGTAGATCGTCTTCTGCGCGACGTTCGCCATCAGGTACTGCATCAGGTAGTTGAAGGCGTTACCCGCCAGATAGAGCAGGACGAGAATCGCGAGCAGCCGTCCGATGTACTCGAAGTCGATGCCGGCGCCGGGAAGGCCGCGCTGCCTCGCGATGAAGCCTTCGAACACTTTGGTGGTCGCCATCCCGAGAATCTTCGGGCCGATGACGCTGAGCGTCGTGCCGATGGCGCCGGCGAGAACCACGACGCCGAGGCCGGTCCGGTGTGGCCACAGATAGCTGAGCAGACGCGAGAGCGTGCCTTTGAAGTTCTTGGCCTTTTGCGTCGGCATCCCGAGACCGCCGACCTGCCGCCGGCCGAACATGTCGGATGGGGGAGGCGCACTACGTGGCGCTGGCGCGCTCATGCGACCTCCTCGAGCGACACCTGCGAGGCGACGATCTCTCGGTAGATGTCATTGCTGTTGAGAAGTTCCGCGTGCGTGCCGATGCCCACCACGCGCCCATCGTCGAGCACGACGATGCGGTCGGCGTTGACGATGGTGCTGACGCGCTGCGCGACGACGAAGACCGTGGCGTCAGCGGTTTCCTCTCGGAGCGCCGCGCGCAACTTCGCGTCGGTAGCGAAGTCGAGCGCCGAGAAGCTGTCGTCGAACACATAGACGTCAGGCTTCCGCACGATGGCGCGCGCGATGGAGAGGCGCTGCTTCTGGCCGCCGGAAAGATTCGTGCCCCCTTGCGAGATGGTGGAGGCAAACGCGTCTGGCATCGCGTTGACGAAGTCACTCGCCTGCGCCACGGCCGCCGCGTGCTGCACGTCCGCATCGGTGGCGTCGTCTTTGCCGTAGCGGATGTTGTCGGCAACCGTGCCGGTGAACAGCATCGCCTTTTGCGGCACGTAGCCGATGCGGGCGCGGAGTTCCGCCTGCGTCATCTCGCGGACGTCGACGCCGTCGACGAGCACGCGCCCTTCGTTGACGTCGTAGAAGCGCGGGATGAGCCCGGCCAGCGTCGACTTGCCCGAGCCGGTGCCGCCGATAATCGCCGTCATCTCGCCGGGACGCACGCTGAACGAGACGCCGGTGAGCGCCGGTTCTTCAGCGCCCGGATACTGGAAGGTGACGTGCTGAAATTCGACGTGCCCGCGCATCGTGTTGCGCTGCGGCGATGCTGGCGCCGCGGGATCGATGATCTCCGGCGGGACGTCGAGCACTTCGTTGATGCGCGCCGCGGATGCCGCCGCGCGCGGCAGCATGACGAACATCGCCGTGACCATGAACACCGCGAAGAGAATCTGCATGGCGTACTGCAGCGACGCGATCATCACGCCGACCTGCATCTGTCCTTCGTCGATCCAGTGGGCGCCAAACCAGATGATGCCAACGTTGGTCAGGTTGAGCATGACGAAGAGCGTGGGCGCCAGGAGCGACGTCAGCCGGTTGACCGCGATGGCCGTGTTGGTGAGGTCGAGGTTCGCGGCGTCGAAGCGTTGACGCTGATGTTCGCCGCGATCGAACGCCCGGATGACGCGCACGCCGCTCAAGCCTTCGCCGAGCACGAGATTGAGACGGTCGATTTTCTGTTGCACCGCCTGCGACAACGGGACGGAGGAGCGCATGATGAGCGCGATCGCGATCGTCATCACCGGCATCACGGCGATGAGCACCCAGGCGAGTTGCGTATCCTGCGAGAGCGCCAGCACGATGCCGCCGATGGCCATCATCGGCGCGGTAATGACCATCGTCATCACGACAGTCAGCATCTGTTGCACCTGCGTCGTGTCGTTCGTCGTTCTGGTGACGAGCGAGGCGGAGCTGAACCGATCGAACTGATGGACCGAGAAATGTTCGACGCGCGCGAAGATAGCCGCGCGGAGATGGCGTCCGAAGCCGGTGGCGACGCGGGCGGCGTAGTAGTTTCCCGCCGCGGCGCACAGCGTCGCCACGACCGACATGAGGAGCATGAATCCGCCGGTGCGGATGATGGCGCCCTGGTCGGCGTGGACGATGCCGCGATCGACGATGTCGGACATCAGCCGCGGGAGCAGCAGGAAGCTGATGCTTTGCGCGAGCGCGAGCACGAGCACCAGCGCCACCTGCACGCGATGCGGTTTGAGGAATCGAAACAGTTTCACCATAGGGATAAACGCTTAGCTGGGCAAAGTATCTCGGGACCACCGATCATAGTTCCAAACTCGCGATGGCCGGGCACCGTAAAATCCTTCGTCATGGAACGAAGCGTCCGGTTTGCGCCCGGCGCCCGCGGTCGTCTCACGGAACACGACCTCGGACGTTTTTCCGGCGCGACCTTGTTCGATCGCGTTGCGCGCGCGCTGTGCGCGGCGCGATGCCTGCCGCGCAAGGAGCTGTACGAGGCGTGGGAAGTGGCCCGTCGCGCGCGTCGTCTGTTCAAAGGCGGGCGGGTGGTCGATCTGGCCGCTGGACATGGCCTGCTCGCGCACCTGATGCTGCTGCTCGATGATTCGTCCACGGACGCGGTGGCGGTCGACGCGCACCGTCCTTCGTCCGCCGAGAAAATTCACGAGGCGCTCGTTGCCGTCTGGCCGCATCTCTCGGCGAAGGTGCGATGGGCAACGGTGAGCCTCGAGACGTTCGAGCTTGCGTCCACCGATGTCGTGGTGTCGAGCCATGCGTGCGGCGGCTTGACCGATCGGATTCTCGATCGCGCCGCCGCCGTCCGTGCGCGCGTGGCGGTGCTGCCGTGCTGTCACGCGCTGGCGCGCGAGGGCGATCCGTTGTCAGGATGGCTGGATGGTCCGATGGCGATGGATGTCCGGCGCGCGGTGGCGCTCGAAGCCGCCGGATATCGCGTGTGGACGCAGACGATTCCTGCCGCGATCACGCCGAAGAACCGGCTGCTCCTTGCCGCGCCGGCGGATTAGTTCAGAAGCTGTATCGCGCGGTCAGCATCGCGTGGGAGTTGCGCCGATACTGCCCAAAGAAGTCATCGTCCCGGCCGATGAGCACGACGCCGGTGGCGGTCACGCGCCAGTGCTGCCCTGAGGCTTGTGAGAATTCAGCCTTGCCGTAAGCGCCGTGCAGGTTCTGACGGACCGCTGTTTCAAACGCGAGGCTGCGGTTCACGTCGATGGTGAGCGCCGCGCGGCCCAGCACGGATTGACTCGTGCCGCGATCGGGCGCGAACGTGTCAAACGCGGCGCGACGCGACACGATTTCCCCGGCGTAGCCGCCGATGAACATCCACTCGCCGCGTTGACGTTCGAGCTGCACGACATACAAACCGTACTCGTCGCTCGCGCTCGATGACGTCGTAACGTAGGCCGCCTCCGCTTTCAGCGTGAGCCACGGCATCGGCAGCGACATGTCGCCGCCGAACGTGCGAATCGGCGGATAGATGCGAGCGATGTCGATGGCGACCGGAACCGTTGGCGCGTCGGGACGCGTGACCACCTGTGGCGCGATATCTGGCAGATGGTTGAAGCCGTTGAAGAACGAGAAGGAATACTCAAGGCTGCCCTGCGTATGTCCCCATCGCAGGCCGAACTGCGATCCGTTCGGCACGCTGGTCTCGGCCTCGCGCAGCGGGAGACCTTGTCCCTCGGGCGGCACGTTGGTCCATCGTTGATCAAGTAGCGGTATGCGGCTCGGCGTCATGCGTGGCGTCCAGACGACGTCGAACGTCTCGTCGTTGACGCGCGCGACGGTGCGGAGCGCCGTCACGCCGAGAAAGTCGGTGTTGAGCGGATCGAGAAAATCCTTCGGCGCGAAGCGGTCGGTGGGGGTGACGATGTCGGTCGTGCCCCAGCGGATGAACTGCTTTCCTATATCGATCGTGACAGGCCCGCGCGTCACTGTCGCCGTCAAGCGCCGCAGCGCGAGTCGTGGCCGGCGCACGCCGCGATCGCTCACGTCGAACGTCCAGCGGCCGTCAACCTCGTCGTGAGAGTTCGCGCGCATATCGATGCCACCGGCAAACTGCAACCAGTCCGTCGGTTTTGCAAACAGCTCCTCGCGCGCCAGCAGATTGACGACGGCCTGCGTGGAATCGTTCGGCGCGTTCTCGAAGAAGCCGATGCCGTTCACTTCAACAAATCCGCGTTGCGTGAGCGGTTGAGCGGAAGCACTGGTGATGCTCATGAGCAGCACCGCGACGAGAGCGAACGAGAACCGCCAGCGCATGGCGCGATTACTGCCGTCGCAGCGCTTGCAGCGTGAACTGTTCATCCTTGAGCGGGACGTTGTACTGAAGGTTGTCGAGCGTCAACCGTGTCCGGCTGCCACGCGCGAGGTCGGCCATCTCCATCTGGCGCGCCGTCCAGATGCCCTGCACGTTTTGAATGTTCGAGTAGTTCAGACGCCGCACGGCTTTGTCTTTGACGTAGTTCTCGATGCGCGCGAGCGCGTAGATGTCTTTCCGGATCCAGACGATCGATCGTGTGTACTGCGACGACTTCGTTTTTGCCGGCGTCGATTCGATCCGCCAGCACACCGCGCCGTCGATCGATTCTTCGCCAAGCAGCGTGTAGTTGAACTGGTCGACGTCACGCTCTTCGAGATCCTCGAAGCTGAAATCGGTGCCGAAGAAGCGCGTCGATCGATCCTGCAGCGCAATCCGGCGGTCGCGTTCGATGGACGGCGTCCACATCCACTGATCGGATGCGCGGTCAGAGTGATTGACGACCAGCAACGCCACGCCTTTCACCTCGGCGGGAGCCGTGAAGCGCAAAATCGACTTGCTCTGTCCGTGCGCGCCAAGCCGTTCGAACGTCCAGCGCTTGTCCGACACCTTCCCCTTGGCATCGAACACCTGCAGCACCCCTTCGTACCGCTGAGAACTCGCGTCAGTGCGCCGCTCGGCCTCCTCGACAATCTGCCGCGCGTTGTCCGCGGCATGAATGTGTCCGGTGTACGCAACCGCACACGCCAGCACAAGAACACTCAGTCCGCGAGACACGCGCATCATGCTTATTGTGCCTGCTTCCGTCGAAGGTCTTGCACGATTCGGCCGTCGCGGAGCGAGATGGTGCGGTCGCAACGTTCGGCGACGGCCATGTCGTGCGTGACGATGACGACGGTTGAGCCGAGGCGGTGATGGAGATCGTGAATCAAGGCGAGGATATCGCGTCCTGTCGCAGTGTCGAGGTTGCCGGTGGGTTCGTCGCCGAGCAGCACGGGCGGATAGATCGACAGCGCTCGCGCGATAGCGACGCGTTGCCGTTCGCCGCCGGAGAGTTCGTCGGGCAAGTGATGGAGGCGTGTGTCGAGTTTCACCAGCGTCAACAGTTCGCGCGCCCGCGCTTCGACCTCGCGCCGGCTCCAGCCGCGCAGGTGCAGCGGGAGCCCGACGTTTTCAAGGCTGCTCAGTGTCGGCAGCAGGTTGAAGAACTGGAAGATGAACCCGATTTTGTCGCGGCGCACCATCGTGAGTTGATCGTCGGTGAGGTGGCTCAGTAACTGACCGTCGATTGCGATCTCGCCGGAGGTGGGCCGGTCGAGACCGCCGATCAAATTGAGTAACGTCGATTTACCCGATCCGGAGGGGCCGACGATCGAGACCATCTCGCCCCGCTCGATCGACAAGCTGACGTCGTCAAGGGCCGCCACGCGACGCTTGCCCTGAAACTCTTTGCGGATTTGTCGAATCTGTATCATTTGCAGCGGGCCATTACATTCTGTTCCATGAAAGGACATTCTGTTCTATCGACAAAAGATCATGCATATGTAATTTCGGCGTAGGATTCACGACATGGCAAGGCGCGATCAGGCTCTCGTATTACAACAGCGGGCGACGTTGATATCCCACCGTAATACGCGACTGTTTACCCTGCTTCCCCTCACTATTTTGGCGAACGTGGCGACCGGCCGGGCGTTGATCGTATTCAACCACGACGACAAGTTCGAGCAGCATCCGCGCGCGTTCATGGCGCGGTGAGGGTCGCTCGTCGATGAGCACGCGCGAGTTACTGCGGGCAAGCATTGCGCATACGCCAGCGAATCCGTTCAAGGAGTCGCAAGCGCTGCAAACGTTTGAAGACGGCGGGCTGCTCATTCAGGACGGCCGGATTCTCGCGGTGGGTTCGTATCACGAGATCGCGGCGATGGCGCCAGAGGCGGCCGTCACTGACTGGCGCGGTGGATTCATCGTGCCCGGCTTTGTCGACGCGCACGTGCACTTTCCGCAGATGCGGGTGATCGGAAGTCTCGGTCACAGTCTGTTCGAGTGGCTCGCACGCGTGGCGTTGCCCGAAGAGTCGCGCATGGCCGACGAGGCCTACGCGACGGACACGGCGCAGCGGTTCGTTCATCACCTCGCCGCGCACGGAACGACGACCGCGCTGGTGTTTGGCGCGCACTTCGAGACGGCGACCGCCGCCCTGTTTGACGCGGCGGCTCGCGCCGGGCTGAGAATCGTCAGCGGTCTTGTGTTGTCGGATCGCTCGCTTCGTCCGGAGTTGCACCAGTCACCGGAGGAGGCGTATCAGCAGAGCACGCGGTTGATTCGCCGCTATCACCAACACGGACGACTGCGGTACGCCGTCACGCCGCGGTTTGCCGTCTCGGCGTCGGAAGGGATGCTCGACGTGTGTCAGACGCTGATGCGCGAACACGAGCATCTTGGTTTTCAGACGCATCTGAACGAGAACAGTTGCGAGGTGACGGACGTCGACCGGCAGTTTCCGTGGGCGCGCGATTATTTCGGCGTCTACGAACGCTTTGGGCTGTGCGGCCCGCGCGCGGTGATGGCGCACAGCGTGTGGACAACCGCCGGGGAACTCGAACGGCTGGCCGCGTCACGCACAGCGGTTGCGCACTGTCCGTGCAGTAACGCGGCGCTTGGCAGCGGGATGTTTCCGCTGCGGCCGCACATCGAGGCGGGCGTCCACGTCGCGCTCGGGACTGATGTCGGCGGCGGGACCGGATTCAGCCTCTTGAAGGAAGGGTTGCAGGCGTACCTCACGCAGCGCCTGATGCCGCACGGATTCGGGCTCACGGCGGCGCACGTGCTGTATCTCGCGACGCGCGCGGGTGCCGAGGCGCTTGGGCTCGATGACGTCGGCGACTTTCGCAGTGGCCAGGCCGCGGACTTCGTCTACATCCGTCCGGGCGCGCACGACGTGCTCGGCGACGTCCTCGCGCGCGCCGGCACGCTCGACCAAGCGGTCGCGGCGATCTTCACGCTTGGCGGACGAGAGCACGTGCGCGAAGTCCGCGTCGCCGGGTCGGTTGTTTTTCGCAGCGCGTTTTCCGACGCCAGATAGGTGGCGCGTTACTCGGCGCGGAGGGGCGCTAGGCAGTCCGTGGCGCGATCGATGGTGAGTGGCCACCAGTGGGTGAGGTCCGCGTCGCTGGCGGCAATCGGCAGCACGGGTGTCAGCGTGTCTGGATCGTAAATACCGGTGCCGGCGTGTTCGGGAAACATTGGCATCAGGTCGCGCCGCATCTGCTGGAATTCCGCCGTGTCGAACACGACGAACACCAATTCCGCGTGACGATCGCGATCGAGCCGATGACCGATGCACACCGGCGTCAGCGTCGCGCGTTCGATGTCCGCGCCCCGCGCGATGTTGGTGAGGGCGTCCACGCCGTACACTCCCTGCAATCCTTCTTCGTATTCCCCACGCAGGACGAGCGGCAACTCCGTGTGGAAGGGACGCTGTAGCGCGACATCACTTCTTTTCGTCGCCTCCGCGTAGAGCGCATCGGCGACGCC